>NZ_VRZC01000118.1 GCF_016743215.1 Geminocystis sp. GBBB08 | reverse complement strand
CCTCCCAGTCAAGGACTAGTGATTAGTAATCATAAACGCTTAAAAGGTGCGAATGAAGATGTAGCGATGGTATTCCAAAGTTTTGCCTTGCTTCCTTGGTTAACAGTGCAAGAAAATGTGGAATTAGGTTTAGAAGCCCGAAAAATTCCTAGACATGAACGAGAAAAATTAGCTTTAAAAGCTATTGACTTGGTGGGGTTAGATGGTTTTGAAAGTGCTTATCCGAAAGAAATTTCAGGAGGTATGAAGCAAAGAGTCGGTTTTGCAAGGGCTTTTGTGTTGCAACCAAAAGTATTATTTATGGATGAACCTTTTAGTGCTTTAGATGTGTTAACCGCAGAAAACCTGAGAGGGGAAATAGATGATTTATGGAATGATGGCAAATTTCCGTCCCAAAGTATTGTGATTGTTACCCATAATATTGAAGAAGCGGTGTTTTTAGCCGATCGAGTGGTAGTATTGGGATCAAAACCAGGAAGAGTGCGAGGAGAAATTAAAATTGATTTACCTCGTCCCCATTCTTATAGTAGCGATCGTTTTAAACAACTGGTGGATTATATCTATACCATTATGACTAATCCTGATGTAGAAGTAACAGGGGTTACAAGTATCGCCACGAAAAAAGCTCGATCGCCTTTTGCCCAATCCTTACCCCATGCTAGGGCGGGGGGAATTAGTGGTTTATTAGAAATCATTGTGGAAAAACCCAATTATAAAGAAGATTTACCAAATTTAACGGAGAGATTGCAATTAGAAATTGACGATTTATTACCGATCGTGGATGCTACAGTTTTACTCGGTTTTGCCAAAGTAGAACAAGGAGATATTTATTTAACCGACATTGGCAAAGATTACGCTACTACTACCATTTTACGCAGTAAAGATTTATTTAGACAGCAAATTTTAGAGAATGTTCCCATGATTGTGAGTATTGTAAACTCTCTGAGAGAAAAACAAAATGGTTCACTAAGAGCTGACTTTTTCTTAGATTTACTCGATGAGTATTTTCCCCATCAAGAAGCAGAAAAACAGTTTTCTACCGCCATTGATTGGGGGCGTTATGCAGAATTATTCGAGTATGACGCTAGTGAAGAAAGACTATATTTACCTGAAGTTTTATCCGAAGTATAAAAAAAAATATACATATATATAATTATATAGTTACTAAACTACTTTAATAAAATAAAAGAGGATTTAGAGGAGATAAAAAATAGTAAAGTGTTAAAATTCCAGATCAATTTTTGTTTGTAGGCACAATGAATGAGGACAAAACTACTCAATCTCTCTCGGATAAGGTATTAGATAGGTCAAATGTATTGACTTTTGGGAAACCCCCCGAATTGAAGTTAAGGGGAGTTAAGCAGAAGGTTGCTATTCCCGAAGAATATTTGTCTTGGGAAACTTTAAGCTATAAGCAAAGAAATTTATTTCTTTCTAGGGTAATGGTTTAAAGCAATAAACCACCGCAATAAATTGACGAGGAAACCAATAGCAAAAGTCGGCTAAAGCGACTAACGAAAATTAATTTTTCCTCCAAATTCATTATTCACCATCCACTATTCCCTATAATAAATGTTTTATTATTCCAGTATTGCCGATTATTTAAACAATAAAAGTCATTGCTTTAATTCAGAATTTATTGTCACCTTAAAAAGTAAAAATCGTCCTTTTCTACAATTAGCAGATGATGAAGATTTAAAAAATCAATATTCTTTCTTAATACAAAGAGATAAGAGGTTATATGAAATCGGATTTCCCTTAATACAAGTAGCTGATTTTGAGACTAATAAAAGTCTAACTCAGTTAATTAATATTGAAACTAAGCAAGGAGAAATCATTAAATTTTACCTTAAAGATGAGGTATTAGACGAGACTCAATTAACTAATAATGAGGATTTAGCTAACCTATTATGAAAGGATTTAGGTAGAAGATGCGATCGTATAACGGCGGAAACCATTAGCCTTTTTATCCGTTTATTTGATAGTTTAACAAACCATCATAAAAACAAAAAAATCTCTCCTTTAAATATTGAAAAAAGTTTGAAAAAATTAAGCCAAGAAGATGCTCGTTTACCTCTTGTTTTAGCTCTTAATAAACGCTATGAATTAAGACATAAATTAGAATTAATTGCCACTAAATTATGCTCTCAACTTAATCGTGTAGCAAAAATGATGCCTTTAGGACACATTCAAGAAATGGATGCCTATTGTTTAAGAGATTATGTGCGTCGCCTAGGAAAAGATGCGATCGAAAAAGCAGGAGCAAGACAGGAATTAATGGGCATTCAACGCTATCAAAATTATAATACCCCAGAAAATCGATTTTTGAAAGGATTTTGCGACTTATTGCATTTAGAATGTCAAGACTATCACATCAGAGTAATAGTAATAACAAAAACAAATGTCTCTATTTGATTTCGGTTTATCATATCATTAACTATAAGCCAATTTACGAGGTGGGATGGGAATTTCTAAACCTTTGGCGATAAAATCTTCTTTCACCATTTCCTATAAAGTTAAGTTTGTTATATATATTAAAAGTTTATGATAAAAGATAAGTATGTTCTCTTTACTAGGATTCCGTTAATAAGAAATAGTGAAGGACGTTTTTTTTGTGATGATTTATGGGCAAAAGATTTAATACTGCATTTGGACTATATATCAAGGTTAATGCTTTGTTGTCCAATAATTGATTCTGAAAATATTAGCAATTTAGTTTGTATTTCCGATTATCGTATCGAAAAAATTTTCCCTTTAAAACAAGACTATGGCATAGTATCTGTCATTCAAAATCTTGTGCCTAATTTTATAGGTGTAATTAAAGCCTGTAAAGAGGCGGATATTTGTCATTCTGGAGGAGCAGGTTGGGCTTTCCCTTTATCGTTCTATTTGCTTCTTCTTCGACCTTTGTTAAAATTTCAATGGATTATAGTTATTGAATCATCTTTCTGGATGCTCAGTGAAAATCAAAAGAAAACAGCCAGAAATATTATTGAGCATTATTCCTATACATGGATTTTGAGACTTTGTCTTTGGTGGGCAGATGCCCGAATTTTTACCCAGTCTTTTTATAAAAAATATTTTATTGGCAATAGTAATGAAAGAACTTTAGTAGCACCGGCTATTTGGGTAAATGAATCTGATATATTATCCCTCAATGATTTTAATGAAAAATGGCTCAATACAGCTAGAAAAGTTCCAGAGTTAATATTTCCATCTCGATTAATTGAAGATAAAGGGGTTTTTGTACTTTTTCAAGCCATTGAACATTTGAAAAAGCAAAATTGTTCAGTTAACATTACTATTATGGGCGATGGAGCTTTGAAAGAAAAATGTCAGATTTTTTGTCAACAAGATTTCGGTAGTGTTAAAGTTCAATATCGTAACCCAGTTAATTATGGTCAAGATTTTTTTTCTGTATTAAGAGAATATGATGCTGTTTTGGTTTGTAATTTAAAGGAGGAACAACCAAGAATAATATTTGATGCTTTTAGTCAAGGATTGCCAGTAATTGCTTCAGATACCAGTGGTATATTAGACATCGTAAATAAAAAAAATTCATTAATATTTCAAGATGGAGATTCTCTCAGTTTGGCACAAAAAATACAAGAAATTGTTGAACAGCTGAAAATTTTAGAGCAAATGGGGCAGGAAGCCTTAAAGTATATTGATGGTAAGAATCATCATCAAATGCACATAGATCGATTTAATTTTCTGAACTCAACTCTCAAAATTTCATAAATCTTAAAAATACTGGCTCTTGATGAATGATGAGTATGCTAAATTAGTTTTTAAAAATAGGGTTTGCTCAAAAACTCAGAAAGCTATTAAAATTAAGGGTTTAGGGACATTAAATTAACAAAAAAGCGCACAGTTTTAGGAAATCGCTGATAGCTAATAGCTGACTGCTAATAGCTACCCTCATCAAAATAAAAATACTTTTTGACGCACCCCTACTTAAACTCTACCTCTTAACATCATTGCCATTTCATTAGGAGTAGGAGATCTTTCTAAGGCAACTTCTTCTGTAATACGTCCTTCTTGATACAGTTCAAAAAGAGATTTATTCATCGTAATCATACCGTCATATTCACCATCCGCCATTAACATACCAATTTCTTCATATTTGTTACTGAGAATATAGTCTTTTACTGTCTCAGTGTTAATTAAAATGTCATGGTAAGCGGCTCGTTTTCCATCTGTAGTACGACATAGACCTTGTGCAATAATCCCCACCTAGGATTCTGCGATCGCTGATCTCATGGCTGGTTGTTCTTCGGCGGTATAAAGGGTGAAAATACGTTCCAAAGTTTTAACGGCGCTGTTAGTGTGTAAAGTACCCATAACTAAGTGCCCCGTTTGCGCAGCTTTAAGAGCAGTATTTACGGTTTCTTTATCTCGCATTTCCCCTACCAGAATGATGTCTGGATCTTCCCTTAGAGAGGCTTTGAGGGCGTTATCAAACTTGAGGGTGTGCATCCCTACTTCCCTTTGTTTAATGAGAGATTTTCGACTTTTATGGACAAATTCCACTGGATCTTCAATGGTGATAATATGTTTTGGGTGTTCGGTATTTATATGATCCACCATTGCCGCTAGAGTAGTTGATTTACCTGAACCTGTCGGTCCTGTAACCAAAATTAAACCTTTATGTGCGTCACAAATATCTCGAAAAATGGGAGGAAGGCGCAATTGATCTAAAGTTAATATTTTGAGAGGAATTAAACGTAATACTAACGCTGGTCCTCTTAAAGTATCGAAAATATTAATCCGAACTCTTGCAAACTCATATTGAGTCGCGCCATCAAATTCTAATTCTTTTTTAAATTTTTGTATTTCATCTTCTCGTAAAATTTCTCGTAACCAACTCATGAAGGTATTGAGATCAATTTCAGGATATTCATCTAAAGTGAGCATATCCCCACGATCGCGCATTCTCGGTAATTCTCCTACCCCTAAATGAACATCAGAATAACCGTTATCATAAGCTAATTGTACTAACTCGTGAAGGGATGGTTGCCCTGGTGATCTGCCTACGGGAGGAGGACTAGAAGGACGTATTCCTCCTTGAGGACCTGCTCTTAAAGGGGGGGCGGCCATGGGAGGTTTTTTCTCCATTGCTGAACCTTTACGAACATCCGTTTCACCTGGTTTGGTAGTGATTCGAGGGGGAGCTAAAGGTGGAACTCGTCCTACGGGGACGGTATTAGCGGTTTTTGTTGAAATATTTTGATTATTAAGAGGTGATCTGCCTGGGGGAGCTAAAGGAGGAATTTTATTTAATGGCGGTAATCCGGTTTCATTAATTTCAGGTTGCTCATCCGATTCAAAATCATCATCATCGAAATCAGGAATATTAAATTTTTCGGGAGGAATATTAGTTTTTTGATCTAAAGTGGGAAAAAAATTATTAGAACTAACTTTAGTTTCAGTGTCTATATCAGTAATTCCTTGAGGCTTCGTTGTAGGAATTAAAGGTGGTACTGGTAAAGGTTGCTTTCTTTGGCGATCTGAAGATTGTGTCATAACTATTTCCTCTGATTCAAAATATCTTATTCCTTATTGTATAACAGTAAAGGAGGTAATAAGTAATCGGTGAGAAGATGGAGTGATAAAGCCGTACTAAATCAAATTAGCACATTTCCTGAATTTCTAGTGTGTCATTTCGAATAGTTAATTATATATTACTACTTAGAATCACATTCATCTAAGTATATATGAAATATTAAGTTTTAATAAGTTATCTTGGCTTAAATTATTTAATCACTATATAGTTATTAATATGTAAAAATAACAAGCAAAACATCAAAAAAATATGACCAGTGTAATAATTCAACAAAAAGAAGTCGTTAATAATAGTCTTCCTCCTAGCAATGCCAGAAAAAAAGCGAGAGAATTTGTAAAAACATTACAAGATAATATTTGTCAAGGTTTAGAAGCAGTAGATGGTAAGGCTAAATTTCAGGAAGATAATTGGCAGAGAGAAGAAGGTGGCGGAGGATGCACAAGAGTAATCCGTGATGGTGGTGTATTTGAGCAAGGTGGTGTTAACTTTTCTGAAGTTTGGGGCAACACCTTACCCCCTTCTATTTTAATCCAACGCCCTGAAGCGGCTGGTCATGGTTTTTATGCTACAGGCACTTCTATGGTATTGCACCCTAAAAATCCTTATGTACCTACAGTACATCTCAATTATCGCTACTTTGAAGCTGGTCCTGTCTGGTGGTTTGGCGGTGGTGCTGATTTAACTCCTTACTATGGTTTTGAAGAAGATGCAATTCATTTTCATACTACGTTAAAACAAGCGTGCGATCGCCACAATCCCGAATATTATCCTACATTTAAACGCTGGTGTGATGAATATTTTTACTTAAAACATCGTCAGGAAGCTAGAGGTATTGGTGGAATTTTCTTTGACTATCAAGACAATCATGGTATCCTTTATGGTGGTTCAGATCAAAATGGATTAGCTAATCAATATAGTCAAAAAGTGGGTAAAGTGTCTCATAATTGGGAAGATTTGTTCAATTTTGCCCAAAGTTGCGGTAATGCTTTCTTAGCTTCTTATATTCCAATTGTTGAGCGTCGTAATAAGATAGAATACGAAGAAAAAGAACGTAATTTTCAATTATATCGTCGGGGGCGCTATGTCGAGTTTAACTTAGTTTATGATCGAGGAACAATTTTCGGTTTACAAACTAATGGGCGCACAGAATCAATTTTAATGTCATTACCACCTTTAACCCGTTGGGAATATGGCTATAAACCAGAGGAGGGAAGCCAAGAAGCAAAATTAACAGAATTTTTCTTAAAACCTCAAGATTGGGTGAAATTAAGTAATAAGTAAACAAATTTTATTCCTTCTTCTTCTCAGACTTTTACACGACCTCAAATAACTTTTTCTTTGGCTAATTTCATGTTAGGATTACTAGATTGATCAATGATCAGATAGATAGTGAATGAACAACTATTAATAATTACAAGTAACTACTTAAATTTATTGTTTGTGATATATAATTTAATTATATTTAATAATATCTTTAAGTTTAAATTACTTTTATTGATCTAAAATATGAATCAAACAGTTTTAGCCAGTACAATTATTGCACCAACTAAATCTAGTGAGGTTGCTCGTAAACCTTATCCTAATTTTAAAGTAATTGTATTAAACGATGATTTCAATACATTTGACCATGTAGCAGATTGCTTAATGAAATATATACCAAACATGACTAGTGATCTTGCATGGAAGTTAACAAATCAGGTACACTATGATGGACAGGCTTTAGTATGGAGTGGTCCTTTAGAACAAGCTGAATTATATCATCAACAATTAAAAAGGGAAGGTTTGACAATGGCACCATTGGAGGCAATATGAGCAAATCTTCTGATGGTAGAATAGTGTGGAATCATTCGACACACCTTGATGGGTTGATTCCGATTCTCGAAAAATTAGTTACTTATGAAGGGGTAAAAACTGTAACACCGGCAGTTTTAAGTCGCTCTCGTAGTCATTCCCCCCATCTGAAATTAAAAATTTCTGTGCCAATTCGGGGGGGTTATAAATTAATTGCTAGATGTGGTAAAAGTGTTCAAGAAGTCTTTATTATTACTACCTTAGATCAACTAGAATTAGAGAATATTATTGCTGGAATAATATAGAAATTGCACAAAAAATAAGTTGATGAAAAAATTAACTCTCTTTGGGCAATGGGCAATGGGCAATGGGTAACGATGCAGGGTTTTTTCATTGTCGGTATCAAAACGCATTTGTTTTCGAAGGGGAAAAAGGGAGAAAGGGGGATTTTTTTCTAATAATTGATTAATTAATAGTTAAAAACTTTTGTATCTGGCACTATCTGTTAGTTTTAGAAATTGACATTTTCGAGAATGGAAACGCTCTGGTAACGATGCACTGGTAAAATCTTGATTCTAAATTCTAAATTCTTCAGGCAATAGTTATTAACATTGATAATTTCCCAGCTAAAATAGATTTTTATTTTGCCCTCGTGTTTATAGGGAAAGTTAAGATCAAAAATCGATATTTTAACTTTTAAATTGAGGTAAATTGACGATAAAATTACTCCCTTTATTAAGGCTACTTTCTACTTGAATTTTACCTTGATGACTTTCCGCAATAGCTAAGGCGATCGTTAAACCTAAACCTGTACTAAAACTAGAGTTATTCTCCCCTTGAGTACGAGAAAAATCACCCCGATAAAAACGATGAAAAAGATGAGGTAACATAGAGTCAGAAATGCCGATACCATTATCTTTTATTGTTACTTGACAATAATTTTTATGTTGTTTTTTGATAATTTGTAAAATAACTTCAATGGTAAAAGTTTGATGATGATTGTGATGATTAAAACCATGAATAATGCCATTACTGATAATATTAGTAAATAAACGACTAATTTCTGTCCAATCTCCGTTTATAGTAAATAAATCTTCTGGTAAATTTTCTGAAGTTAAGTCATCATTGATAATCTGTAAAGATAACTCAATATTTTTTTCTTTAGCTACAATTTTTTGTTCTTCTACTACTTCTAATAATAAAGCATCAAGAGGAATAGGAAGAAAATTAGGTTTAATAATACCGCTATCATTACGAGCTAAAAATAATAAATCATTGACTAAATTATTTAATCTTTCCGTTAATCTTGCTACAATTTTTAATTGTTTTTGTTGAGTATAAATATCTGTGTTAGGATAAGATAATAAACTTTGAATATTAGTTTTGATTGTGGCAATAGGGTTTCTTAATTCATGAGAAGCATCCGCCGTAAATTGTTTTAAACTTTGATAAGATTCGATAACAGGTTTAATGGCAATACCTGACAAAAACCAACCAATAACTGCCACACAAAGAAGCATTAAAAAAATACCTAAACTCAAGTCAATAATTAATTGCTGAATAGGTTTAACTAAGTCAAATAAAGGATGACTAACCCGTAAATAACCTAAAACATAACGCCCAATTTCTACTCTTTTTGTGATTTGTCGCAATAAATAATCATCAGAAATGCGAAGAGTTTTGCCACCAGAATTAAAGGAAAGAGGAATAGATAAAGGCACATCTAAAGTTTGCCATAATAACTCACCATTAGGACTAAACCATTCTAAATCAATATGATCATCTTCTACTTGATTAATAGTAGCAGGATGTTGATAAAAACTGTCCTCTAAATTAACCTTAAATTTACCATCAGCAGTACTAACTTTATCTATGATTAAAGAAGGCTCAATAATTTCAATAACGTGCTTTAGAGTATCATCAATTCTCTCAATTAAAGTTGTATAAACATAACCATAAATTCCCGTCGCAAAAATAATTAATAACACGGCTGTTACCGTAGTGTACCAAATTGCTAAACGACGGCGAGTTGTTTGAAACATTATAAATAATTTGAAATTTGGAATTTGGAATCACAGGCAAGATGCCCGTTTTACAACTATTCACTTATTACTGATTAATTTCTCCTAAATATTTAGATAAATAAGGCGAAAAAACTTCATAGATTAAAGTTAATGGTTTACCACGATGCCAAAATAGATAATGTCTTCCCCAAAATGCTCCTTTTTCCCCAAAACCTTCTTCTAAAGTCTCGGATTTTCCGTAATAAATTCCTTGAATATCCCTATATAACTCCGTGTGTAACTGAGATAAACTTTCCCAGATGGGCAAACTACGATTTTGCAAATAATAATCAACGTGACAGGCTTCCCACCATGAAGTAGCATAGGCTAATCTTTTTCCACTGGCAGTTTTTAACCATACTTGTCTTCTTATTCTTGGATTTGGCACTTTTTCTATACCTTTTGGTGCATCATCAAGACTATCACCAATAAATGACATATCAATTACGTCCACTTCAATGGTTTCACCGGTTAATAATCTTAAGTGTCGAGTTGGTGAACCATCCCCTAACAATAGTATCTGCCATGCAGGTGCTAATTGACTATTGGGTCAGCCGATTTTCACTAATTCTTCTCCTCCTTGCCAAATTGGTTGAAGTTGATGCCATGAGGTTAAGGTAGTTTTCGATTTTAAAATCATATTTTTAGCTTACTTTACAAAACTTAATATTATTCTAACTCAAGAAGCTAAAAAAAATATTCTCTTGACAGAATGCTTTACATATGATAAATTACAAGTCAATATAATTACAATGGGTTTATTATGACTAATTTAACCACTGGCGCTGATGCAGTAGATATTGCGATCGCTAAAGGAATTGATTTTGATGGTAGTGCAATCCCCGTAGCAAAACTTGATTTATATCAGGAAGTAATGGGTTTAGAAGGACAAAGACAGCGTAGCGGTGTTAGTAATACTATGCGTTCAAGAATTGTGCGTATAGGAGCGAAACATTTACCTTTAGAAGAGTTAAATCAGAAATTAATTGATGCAAATTTTGCCCCTTTAAAAGAGAAAGAAATTGCTTTTTATTATAGTAAATAAATTTAATAAATACCATTGGCAAAATTAATTGTTGTATCTAGGCAATGGGTTTAAACCACTTGTTGTCAATGACTTAGAAAAATAAAATCGAAAATTAATTTTACTTACCTACTTAATATTAAGTCTTTATTTTAACCATTCACTATTAACAAATATGACGACTTCTTGGTGGGAAATAAAAATAAATTATATACCTGAATTAGAAGATAATATTTTTTGGCGTTTGCAAGAATTTGGTTGTCAAGGCACTGCATTAGCAAAGGAAAAAGATGCTTGGTTTATCAAAGCCTATATCCCTACTATTACTAAAGAAGCAATGGATTTAGCGGCTCTTTCTCTTTGGTTAAAACAAGATTTTATTTTGGAAGGAGATAATTCTCTTGATATTAGTTGGAAAATTATTGATGATGAAGATTGGGCTAGTAGTTGGAAAAATCACTGGCAACCGATGGAAATAGGCGATCGCTTTTGTATTTATCCTGCATGGATTGAACCACCGAAAGAATCTGATCGAATTATTATTCGTCTTGATCCGGGATCTGCTTTTGGTACTGGTGTTCATGCTACTACTCAATTATGTTTAGAGTCTTTAGAGATGAGATTAGATGAACCAGAAAAAGAGTTAGTTATAGCTGATATTGGCTGTGGCTCTGGTATTTTATCTATAGGGGCAAGATTTTTGGGAGCAAAACAAGTATATGCTACAGATATTGATCCTTTAGCAACTCTAGCCACAAAAGAAAACAGCGAATTAAATCAGGTTAATGATATACAAGTTTTTGATGGTAGTATTGACCAATTAAAGCTAATTCCCGGCTTAAAATTTGATGGTATTGTTTGTAATATTTTAGCAGAAGTCATTAAAACCTTGATCCCTGATATGACAGAAATGATTAAACCTGATGGTTGGGTGATTTTAAGCGGTATTTTAGTAGATCAATCTATTGATATAAGCACTATTTTAGAAAAAAATGGTTGGATGATCGCTTCTTTATGGAAACGAGGAGAATGGTGTTGTTTAAATGGCCGTCGTCGTCAGTAATTTGAAACCTCTAAATAAACTTGCTTATCATCAAATATACAGTTAACATCACTGTCAAATTTTCCCATTTGCAAAATAACATGAGATAATTAGAAAAATCAAGATCTTATCGACACGGATAATAACTTTATGAGAAAAATAAAAGCTATCATTACCAGTTTTGTTCTTTCTTTTCTAATATTACTTAATCTTGGCATAAATTCGGCTTCAGCAACAGGAGTTTATGATTTACCAGTAATTAACTCAGGAGAAGATGTTTGGGTTTGGGATAACGCCGATGTTATCAGTAAAACCACAGAAGGAGAATTAACCAATCAATTGCGAGATTTAGCCAAAAATACGGGCAATGAAACTCGTATTGTGGTGATTAATCGCCTTGATTATGATCAAACCATTGATTCCTTAACTAACGAACTCTTTTCTACATGGTATCCTACTCCTGAAGCACAAAACAATCAAACTTTATTTGTCTTAGACACTTTAACAAATCGTATCGCTCTTCGTAGTGGTGAGGGTTTAACTTCTCTTTTAACTCCTACCATTTCTGAAAGTATCCTCAAAGAAACCGCAACTATACCTTTAAAAAATTTACAGTATAATCAGGCTTTGACCGATGTTAGCGATCGCCTTGTAGCTGTTTTGTCAGGAAAAGAAGATCCCGGACCTCCTCAAGTAAAAGAATTAAACATAGATGGAACTTTTGCTACCTCGGAGGAAACCGATGATCGAAGTGCTACTATTTGGATGATAGTACTATTAGCATTAGCGACATTAATTCCAATGGTGACATATTTTTGGTATGTAGGGTTTCCGGGTAATTAGGGTACAATAAAAATATGAAAGCATTGTATTTCATAACTATCAAATTTATAATAAACAGATAATAAGAAAAATTATGCTCACAGATCCCTTTGTTATTCGATACTATCAAAAACTAACCGATGGAATGGTGGATTTATGGCAGAGGGGTAGTCGCTATGAAGAGTTACGAGTCTATATGGATGGGTTTCTAACTTGTCTCCGTTTAGCTAATGTCATAGAAGGCTATCAAATCCATCGTTTAGAAGAAGAGGCTTTTCGTTTTATGCGAGATCCTT
>NZ_VRZC01000117.1 GCF_016743215.1 Geminocystis sp. GBBB08 | reverse complement strand
TTACTATAGTTATTTAGTTAAAATTTATTATAAAACAAAATATTCCTTTTAAATTTTTAAATATTTTAGCAAATAGACACAATTCTTAATTTTTTTTAATGTTAAATTTTTAATTAAATATGTCGTTTTCTCAAACTCATTCAATATCAGAAATTCTCACAATTGTCAAACAAGATAAAAATTTATCTCACGGCAATCTCCAAAATATGGATTTATCAGGTTTGGATTTGTCAGGAGTAAATTTTAGTGAAACAAATCTTATCGGTGTTGATTTTAATAACACAAATCTCACGGGTGCTAATTTTCAGTGTGCGGATTTAAGAGGAGTAAATTTAAAAAATGCTAATCTTACCGACTCCAATCTGAAAAATGTTTTACTACAGAGAGGATTACTTCAAGGTTGCGATTTAACTAATGCTAATTTGGAAGGGACAAAATTAATTCTTGCTTACTATGATAGTGAAACAAAATGGCCTGATAATTTTGATTATAAAAAATCTGGTGCAGTAGGTCCACAAGCAAGTTTAAGTGGTGTTTTTTTGAATACAGCTAATTTACGAGATGTGGACTTAACAGGGGCTAATTTACGAGGAGCTTATCTTAGTGGTGCAGATTTGACAGGAGCTAATTTAACTCGTGTTGCTTTCAGTGGTGCCAATTTGAAATATGCCTTTTTAACAGGGGCAAATTTACAAGATGCCGTCTTTGTCGGTGCAGAATTAGAGGGAGCAGATTTACGGGGTTGTAATTTGAAGGGTACTAATTTTGAAAATCTTAATAGTATTGCTGGTGCAGATTTTTCCTTTGCCCAAGGATTAGATGAAAAAACTAAGGCGATTCTTTCTAGTTTTTCACCTCAAGAATTAAATACTTGGAATGCTTTTACCCGTAATAATACAAAAGCTAGTCTTTCTTTATATTGATAAGTAATAACTAAGTAATATAGCGTTTTTCATTATGGTGAGGTTTGAGGTCTCTATAAATCTTGCTAACAAAGGGATGATCGCCCCTTGCTCGTACTTTGCTTATGTAAAAATTGCTATCAATTATTTTCATAGATAATATGGGCAATGCCTACCCTATATTTGGAATTTGTAAATATTGATCCTTTCTTCCGGTTATGGAAAACTAATAAAATATAAATATGTCTAAAACAGAAATTAAATATACAGCTAACTCTATTCAATTATCGGAAACTGAAACTGATGCTTTACTGGAAAAAGTTGAGCAAAAATTATTTACCCATAGTTTTGATTTTAATGATCATGATACGATCGCAAAAATGGTAGAAAGTATGGGCGACAAACGGGGTATGACTCGCTTAAAATTTGCCGAAAGATTAGGAATAATCGGTAAACCTGCCGTACCATTTTTATTAGAGGCTTTAGCCAATCATCCTAATGCTGTAGTGCGTAGAGCTAGTGCGAAAACTTTAACCTTAATTGCTGATCCTAATGCTGTGCCTAATTTAGTTTATGCTCTTTTACATGATGAAGATACAGTAGTTCAAGGTTCTTGTATTGGTGCATTGGCACGAACGGGAGAAGCATCAGTACCTGAGTTATTAAAAATAATTGCTGATGAGGGACAAAATGAAACCATAAAAGGTCATGCTAGTTGGGCTTTAGCTTTCATCGGTTCACAGGCTTCAGAATATTTGTATCAAGGGATAAATTCAGATTCTATTGATGTTCGTTGTGCTGTAATTAGTGCTTTAGGTAGTTTAGTTCAAGAACAACAAGACGAAGAAGCGTTAAAAATTTTAGTTAATTCTTTAAAAGATTCTGAGACAATTATTCGTTGTGAGGCGGCGGCAATTTTAAGTAAGGTGAATCAACCTTTAGTTGTTACAAATTTAATTGATTGTTTACAAGATTCTGAACCAGAAGTAAGAAAGTCTGTGGCTTTGGCTTTAATGAAAATGGTCGATCGAACAACCTTAGAACCCTTAGAAAATGCCTTAAATAAAGAAACAGAAGAATCTATTAAGCCAATATTTAACCTTGCCATCAATCAAATAAAAAGAAACTTGGAAGAATAATGTAATAGGAGAATAAAGGGATAATGAAATCTTTAAAAATTCTAGAAAAAATGAATTTTTCCGCAGAAGTTATTTAGGGTTTGCTCAAAAACTCAGAAAGCTATTAACATTAAGGGTTAGGGTCTTAATTGGTTACGTTCTAATCCAGAATTGCATAAAGGAATTATCGTCAACAACAGAGTTTCTAAGGCGATCGACAGTATTAATTTTCTTGTTAATTATCTTCAGAATTTTATTAATGCTGGTTATCAACAAGTGATACTGTAACCCAACATTCCATGTTAAATTCCCCCAAAGAAAATCGTTGAAAAGTTCCTCGATTTGTCTCTCTGTCAATCCAAATAGGTAAACCGATTAAACCTCTACTATCAGTATTTAACCAAGTGATTTCACCATCATCTTCCCGATAATATCGAAAACCGTTAACTAAAGCCCAAGACTCTCCAAGGGATAAACCACCAAAACGATTAATTTTTTTGGGAGTAGATAAAGCGATGTTTATTCTATTCTCTAACTTTAATTTACTTAATTCTTCCTCTGAATTTACTTTTATTACTATTTTTAAATCAGTTAGTAATTCTTGAAAATTAGGTTTAGAAAATTGGGCAGAACTATACGTTTGCTGATGTTTTTTACTAAATTTATGACTGCGTTGTTTTCTTAGAATCCGAGAAATTGGCGGAGTCTCACCGATAAAACCGATCGCTAATTTTACTCCTAAATGAGCGGTTAAATCTTCCTCTCCGACAAAGGATAAGAGAAAACCATAAATAGTAGAAGGAGGCGGATAAAGATAGGTTTCCTTATAGTCTCTGGCAAAACTACGGGGAAAGCTAGTACAAGGACATTCTAAATAAAATATGTTATTCATTATTTGACTTGAATATAAAGATAGTGTTACTCCATTCATAAGAAAAAATGGAGTATAAATAATTAGGAATTAGGCTTTGGTAGAAGTAAGAGAAAGTTTGGTTTTAGCTTCTTTTATCGCTTCTTTAATACCTCGACATACTTTCACCCCCAATGATTCTAATTGTTTACCGTAAGGAGTATCGGCAATTTCTCCAGCTACAATTAACTCATCGGGTAGAATATCTTTAACTTCTACCAAACGAATTAGACGAGTACAACCGACAGATTCACCCGTGCGTTTAAAACAATCCATGATCCAAGGACTTGCTTCATCGGTGATACGGATTACCATAGATTCAGGGCGAAAATCATAGAGAAAACGGGCATGATTACCGCCAACGTGCTGAATAGCAGGAATAGCATCTAATAGTAATTCTGCTCTTTCTGGTTTCTTTAAACTCTCAGGAGTAAGAGCGATCGTATATTGATAAGCGGTACAATGAACCTCTGTATTATGAATAGATGTTTTATTTTTCTCCCCTCCTTTAGAACCAAAAACAATATCACCCCAATAGGGATCTAAACTAATAGCACGAGTAACCTCTAAAGCACCTCGTCTTTTAGTAGTAGCATTTTTGTTATCTTTATCCTTTTTAGCATCCATAAAACCGAATAAATCATCGTCAATATAAGTATTAGAATTATATTTCTCATCCTTGATGTTATATTCGTCTTTTTCAGGATCAAAGGTACGATTTACTTCCTTTGGTTGGTAATTTTGTAGATATTCTCGGTAAGCCCAACGGATTGCTTCACCACTAACAGTCGTATATTGGTCTATCCCTCTGGTAATTTTTTGTAAAGTAGATAAGGTGCTTCCGTCTCCTTCCCCTCGATTATTGGCAGCAACAGCAGTAGGTGTGACGATCGTAACAAATATGTGTTTACTCATTTTTTTACTTTAATAAATTTAAGTTAAGGTTAATATTATTTTGAACAAGATATTGTTCAACGCCTAAAGGCAATCTAAGAATTTATGTGAGTTACAACAGTAATAAATAAATGATTGCTATGATCAACGCCTAAAGGCGATCTAAGAATAAGTTATGATTAAACATCGGCTTCAAAAAATTCACTTTCTGAGTCAATTTCTTGCATAACAGTTTCGGGAATTTCGGTTTTACCGTCTTTTCCTTTTCCTGTATAAGTGACGATCGCCAGTAAAGCTAAATCTCTGGCTTGTTTCCAGTTATTATTACGATGTAACCAAAGATAAAGCTCACTACCCACACCTCTAGCTTTACTACTGCGGTAACGACTGAGAACATCCACTAAGGCAGTAGCAAATTCGGGTTGAGTATTAGGACGTTGTAAGCGATAAATTAATTTATCTGTTACTTGTTTATAATCTAATTTTCTTCCTTGTTTCTGGGCTTGAACTATTTGCTCTCTCAAATAGGCACTAAAAGCCCCTTGAATGGCATCAAAAAAAACTTGTTCTTCTTCTGTTAAATATTCAGTCATTGTTACTAATCCTTTACGTTCATAAATTTGATTACTTTTACGAAATTCATAAAAACCTGCATACCAAACCTTATTAGTAATTAGGTTATCGGCAATCCAAGGCAGGACTTTAGACGTAGCTAACCATGTTTCGCCCTTATCATTTTTCCTTATTTGATTAGGAAATAAATAATAGGCATTCTGGTAAAGCTCTAAAACTTTATCAGTTACTTTAATTCGGTAAACTGCCTGTTTAAGATATGATTGATTACCGTCCCATTGTTGTTTTCCTAACTGATAAACTTCGCAAAAATCAACCCTAAATTTTTTGTTATTTTCGATTAATTTTTCTTGTAATAAAAACCTTAATCCCGAATCCCCTGAACCGCTAGAACGGAAATTATTATAACTACGACTCGGATAACGTTGTCTCTGTTTTATCCATTCGAGTATATTCGTTATTTGTGGTATCACTAAAGCAGAACAATAACTGGGTAACTGATAATAATTACAAGCAATGGGAAGAAATAAAAGGCATAAAAAACCTTGGGGTGATTCTTGGTAAGTACCGTTAGCAAAATCTTCTACTAAACCAGGTAAATGATGCCCTTTTAAGTCAATTTTCTGTTTTAGTTTTCCTTTACTATCAAAAATCTCCTTAAAATCTTTGGTGTAGTAACAACTTTCTAAAGGACGAAAATTGAAGCTAATCTCTGGTTTTCCTTCTTCGATAACAAAAGTTTTAGTAACAGGAGTTTTACTTAATCCTCTTTGTTTACTATGTTGTAAAAAAGTCGTTATAATTCCCTCACTAAAAGTATATTTTCCTTGAGTATCTAACTTAAGTACGGGAACATTGAGATAACCCTCTTTTATTTGATAAGTTTGTTCTAGTAACCATGAGATAGCTTCTTTATCAATACAATCCCAAGATAAATTAACCGAATCTTCGGTAACTTCCCATTTTAGGGGTGCAGAATTAGGCTCTAAAACCGATAAAGCTAAACCTAATCCGGCTATACCTGCACGATGAGGAAGTAAGGTGTTGGGATCAAAAATGGATAAGTTTAATTTAATCATGAAAATTAATATTCTAGTTTAGATAAACAAGCCAATAATCTCTATTCTTTTCTCGATGAGAATAATAAATTTCTGTGCTTTGATTTTTATAAGATGTTTTGTAAGATAAATTGTTTTCTCTCTTTGCACGGTTCAGAGTACTACTGGAAATATTTAACTGCTCTCCTACGGTTTTTCTTGGTAAAGGTAAAACTCGCATTGATTTAATTGAACAGTGTCTTATTTTTTCTAATTTTGATGTTGCGTGATCTAATAGAGTTAATTGTTCACCAGTCATTTTCTTTCCCCCTATTTCTTTTATTTTTTTTACCTGAGATTTAGTATATCACTATTTTATCAAAGTGAAGATGAATACATAAAATTATTTTCCAATCCTATCTAGTCCAAAGAAATTTTGATAAGACTGGAATTTGTTTATCGCCTTGAGGCGTTCGGAGGAAAAATTCTGCTGTCTCAGTACAGAAAGTTCAAAGAGCAGAAGAATAGTGATCAACCCTTGAAAAAGCATCAAAGATATATTTACTTCTATCATATCTGTTTACCCTCCTTAATTTCAAATGCTCCTAACTCTAAGGTATAGCCCCAAAGATTACTAGGAGCTATCGGATAGAATTTATGACGTTGCCATGTCTGAGTATTTTTGGCAGGAATCGGCACAGTATAACGAGGTAACTCTTTAGAGGGAATTGATTTAATTTTGCTGAAGTCTTGCTCTAACAAAACCGTTATATTAAACCCTGCTTCTCTCAAAGATGTGGGATAAGTACGCCATTCTCCATCAAGTAAAACCGAGTTTGTTTCAGGTTGGCGGTTATCTTCTATATTTTCTAACCATTGGGCTAATTGAGCTTGAGTAACCTCTTTGCTAAAGGATTCAATTAGTTTTTTGCCCTCATCAAGTTGTTTTTGAGAATAGGGAAACCCTACTTTATCATCGGGGTAGAAAATAGCATCTAGGGCTTTTTCGCAGTATTTTCGGTTAAGTCTTCCTAATCTCTGTATTAACCCTGCAGGTTCTGCTATCTGAGACACTAATAAAGTGGCGGATAAGTCTAAGGACATTTCTGCTACCTGAGTGGCGATCGCCAATATAGGTTGTTTATTTTCTGGTTTAAACGCATCAACAACGGCTCGATGATGTTTTACTCGATCCTCATAGCGATAACGACTATGGTAAAGTAAAGCATTTAATCCTTTAGATTTTGCCTCATTATAGACATCGATAGCGGTATTTACCTGATTACAAACCCATAAAACCTTACCACCGTTACTTAATTCTGTTTCTACCCTTTGCCAATCTGGTTGTTGATAGTAGTGGAAATTATAACGAGAATAAGATTCTAATTCTTTTGAACCTTGTATCACTTCTAGTTTTTCCCCGACAGCTTTTTTGATCGCTTCTAATTGCCAAGGAAGAAAAGAAGCAGACATTAGTAAAATAGGTGCTTTTACCACTTCCAAAAATCTTAATAAAGCACCAAAAAGGCGATCATCGTAACAGTGAACCTCATCAAAAACAAAGGCACTCTGAGCGATAACAGGAAATAGATAGAGAGGTTTACGATTACACTGAATCATTCCTAAAACGGTATCCACAGTACAGACGATCGATTCTTTACCCCATGCTTTGAAGGATTCTAATTTTGTGGCAATCTCATTATCTTCTGCGTCTTCTTCCTCACCAGTAGTATATAAATTAAGTTGAGCTAAATCAACATCTGCACGAGAATGAAGTAAAACTGAGTCTAACTGATTATGAACATAGTCAATAAAACCTTCGGTACTTGTGCCAGTGGTGGGATAACAAAAGATTAATTTTCTCCCAATCGCCTTACTTTTAGCCCAATTATAAGCTCCTAAAGTTTTACCTGTCCCACATCCTGCTCTTCCTAATGTGACTCTAGCCTGACTATTTCCTAAATGTTCTTGAAATGGTCTTAATATCTTTCCATCTAGTCTATTATCAATAACTTGCTGTAATTTTTCTTCGTCAAGAGTTTTAGATATTGATTTATTGGTAATGAAATCTTCCATTGAGAAATTAGTCTGAGCGATAGCAGATGCGATCGCATCTCCTGAGATCACCAGAGCCTTAATTACTGCGACAAGAGCAGCAGGATCATATTGCCATGACTCATAGGCTTCAATAATTTCGTTTTGTTTGGTTTTAATATCTTTGACAGTCCAGACAATCGAGGGTTTTTTACTTAATTTCGGTTTGGGTAAACCCAACTCTTTCATTCCATAATGGATTAAACCCTTAAAACTAGGATAATATTTATTGTTAGAAGTTAGAGTATAAAGGTAAATTTTGTTATCTCCTGCTTGTCTAATTTCCCCTAACTCATCGGTACATTTACCACTTCTACCACCGAGTTTAAGGTGATGTCCTCCTGCGGCAGCTAAAGCAGTCATAAAATCCCCTTCACTCTTTTGTAACCATTCCTTAAATTCCCATGCTAATAACATCGAAGCAGTTTCATGGCGAATCAGTTGAGGGTTGTTCAGTAAATATCTTTTTGGTTCAGCATTGTCAATATTTTGACGGACTACACCCTGAAAATGGTCATTAGCTTTCCCCCAATCATGGATATATCCTGCTAGTTTTGCTGTGGCTGTTAATTCCTTTAAACTACAATTTAAGCCAAATTGATTAATTAAACGATCGCCTAGAGTGTCGATAATAGTAGTAATAGCCTTAATAACATTGGCGGTATGACCAACTAAAGTATATGAGCCTTTCCATGATTGCTGATTTCGCTCATAAGATTTAGCTAATAAAAGATTCGGTACTAATTTAGGTTGCATTATTCACCTCCTTAGTTGGATAAAACCAACCACAACCGAAATGTTTTCTTCCTCCTAAGCCGTAGCATTGCAGTTTAAGGGAATCATCATCATTCAAATCTTCTACGATAACACCATAACCGAGGCAATTTCTACCCTTGATTTTTAATGCTCGTAAGGCTAAATCTCCTTCTTCATTACTGTCAATGAATGGTGTACCTTTAATTTCTAAATCTGATAAAGCCTTCTGACAAGATTGTAAAAAATAGGTAGGAGCAGAATTACTATTCCAATCTTCTAATTTAAAAGTTACTAATCGAGATTTTAGAGTCTTACTTGATTGAGGAATAGTTAACTGGGGTTTTATTAATCTGATTAAATGTCCTCTTAAATCTAAAACTTGATTTTGAAGATAACGATACCATTTATTAGCGTCTTCTGCTGGACACCGTAAACGAAACCGTGACTCTTGATTTAGGTAAATAACTCCTTTTTTGTCAGGAATACCTGAGATACTGCTTATTGAAATTGTCTGATTGAAATTATTGTCTGAAGTTTTTAATTTTTCTAAATCTATGTTTTTGATAGCAGAATATAAGGCGTAACCATGATCTGCGGGAAGAGTTTTACCCCTCAATGAAAATTGTATTTCTAAAAATTCCATGAATTCTCCTTAACTAATAATAATTACTCATTTGTTGAATTTCTTTTCTGACTAAATCCACTAATTCCAAAGGTTCAAAGACGATCGCCCCTGCACCATAACTAAGAATCCAGCGTTTAAGATCATTCAAGCCAGAAGATTGTAAACTTAAAGTAAGTGAACCGTCTTGATGTTCTTCGATTTCTTGGCTAGGATGCCATTTTCTTTCTCTGATAAAAGGGGCAGTTTGAGCATTAAATTTAACTTTGACTGTAAAGATTTTTCCTCCCACTTCGTATTGAAAGATTTGTTGTAAATGTTTTTCTTTGTCAAAATTTGGGTCAATGGTGAAGGTATCAGGTAAAATCTTAATCTCTTTGATGCGATCGACCCTAAACCAACGATAATCTTTTCTCAGATGACAAAAACCGATAAGATAAGGATTAGTCGCACGATAAAGATGTAACAAATAAGGATCAATTACCCTTTCTGATTCTTGATCTCGACTGGCGGTATAGTAACGCATCCATACAGAATGTTTAGTGCTACAGGCTTTTACCAATAACTGCCAAATTTGGGGATCGAGGTTAATCATTTGCGCACCTGATCGAAAAATAACCCTTTCATCGGCTAATTGTTGTAAATCAATCCATGTATCATCTGGTAATCTTTCTGATAACTTTTGAATAGACGATCGCAACTCTTCCTCATAACCTGAACCTGCATAAGCTGAAAGCATCCTTGCTCCCAAAGTTAAGGCAAATAATTCACCTTTACTTAAATTAATGGTAGGTAATCGCCAGTTATTATCGGTATAATACCATCCTTTTTGTTTAGAGTATTTAAGAGGTGCAAGAAATCGATCCCTCAAAAAGTCTAAATCATTGCGAATAGTTCGATCGGTCACTTCAAGAACAGAGGCTAAACTAAAACTGGTTTGCCTTTCTCTACCTCTAATTAAATTGTCTATTTCTAATAATCTTTCCAGATGACGAGACATAAATTTTGACCTTTGAAATTTATATTAACCATAATAAAAACCGAAGTAGGAAAAATTCTTTCCTAGTTAAAAATTTGTTCTTGATAATTGAATCAATTTTCCAGTCTTATATACTTATCAGTGTCAAATTCTCAATTTATGCAATAATTGAAAAATTTTTTTCAGCAAGGAAGTTTTTTTTCCTAGTAGGCTAGTTAAGTTAGTTGCAAAGAAATTTTTACCAAGAGAAAAACTATGTTTGCCACTGATTTAAGCTACCATCAAGAAACGGAAGCAACCCTTCGAGTGTCTGCCCTTCATGCCTTTGCTTATTGCCCTCGTTTATTTTATCTGGAGGAAGTGGAAGAATTATACACTCAAGATGCTTCGGTATTTGCTGGAAGAAGATTACATGAAGAATTAGAGGAAAAAGAAGAGGGAGAATGGCAAGATTTGTATTTGGAGGATGAATATTTAGGATTACGGGGAAGAGTTGATGCTTTAAAAACTATTCATGGTGACATCATACCCTATGAGCATAAACGGGGAAAATGTTATCGTGATGAGAAAAAACAACCTCAACCATGGGAAAGCGATCGACTTCAGATATTAGCTTATTGTTGTCTGATTGAAGCAAGTCAAGGAATCAAAATCAAAGAGGGAAGGATTCGTTATCATGCCGATCATGTTTTAATTCATATTCCTGTCGATGATGAAGCTAGAAAATGGGTTAAAGATACTATTCAACAAGCTAGAGAGTTCAGAAAATCGGTTTATCGTCCCCCTGTAACTAATAATGAACATTTATGCTCTCGATGTTCCCTTGCTCCCGTGTGTTTACCCGAAGAAGCAAGACTTGCCCATAATCAAGAATGGCAACCAGTGCGTTTATTTCCCCAAGATGATGATCGAGATGTAATTCATGTTTTAGAAGCCGGTACAAGGGTTGGCAGAACGGGAGAACAACTGAAAATCAGTCGCCGTAACGAGCCTGACGAAAAATTATCAGTTCAACAAGTAGGGCAAGTGGTGTTACACAGTTTTTCGCAAATATCTACTCAAGCCTTACATTTTTTGAGTGATAAGGAAGTGGGTGTTCATTTTATCTCAGGAGGTGGAAGATATATCGGTAGTGTGGATACTAGAAATGGCAGTATCCAAAGAAGAATCAATCAGTATCAAGCCTTAACGAAACCTGAATTTTGCCTAGGGTTAGCCAAAAAATTAGTTAATTGTCGGGGAGAAGGGCAACGAAAACTATTGATGAGAGGAAAGCGAAATCTTGTCAGTAAGTGTGAGGAGTTGGATTATGCGATCGAACAAATGAAGAAGGTATTAAGACAAGTAGCAAAAGTTGACTCTTTATCTTCTCTGTTAGGTATCGAGGGAAATCTTGCCTCTTTATATTTTGGTGCTTTATCCGAAATTATTAGTAAAAATGTGCCGTCAGAGTTACATTTTGCAACGAGAAACCGTCGCCCTCCTAAAGACAGATTTAATGCTTTACTGAGTTTTGGTTATTCTTTACTAATCAAAGATGTGGTTAATAGTATTTTAACCATAGGTTTAGAACCATCCTTCGGATTTTATCATCAACCGAGAACTCAAGCCCCTCCTTTAGCACTAGATTTGATGGAAATTTTTCGAGTACCTTTGGTGGATATGATCGTTTTAGCGTCCGTTAATCGTCTTCAATGGGATATTAAGGAAGATTTTGATATTCGGGGAAAACAAGTGTGGTTGAGTGATGTGGGAAGAAAAAAGTTTATTGCTTTGTATGAGAAACGTAAAACGGAAACTTGGAAACATCCAGTAACAGGTTATTCTCTCACCTATCGCCGTTTACTGGAGTTGGAAGTAAGACTGCTAGAGAAGGAATGGTGCGGAGAATCTGGTTTATTTGGTCATTTAGTGTTGAGGTAAGATTATGGCGGAGGCAAAAAATTGGTATCTAGTTTGTTATGATATTCGCTGTCAAAAAAGATGGCGTAAGGCTTATAAGTTATTGGAAGGCTATGGGGAGCGAATCCAATATTCGATGTTTCGCTGTTGGTTAACCCAAAGAATGAGAGAAAAGTTGCGGTGGCAATTAGAGAAAATTTTGTCAAAAGAGGATGATTTAATTTTGATTCGTCTTTCTCATCAGTGCGTCCGTGATATTCCTAAATATAATCGCCCGAATACATGGTTATTGGATGAAAATAAGTTCAAGATTCTGTAAAAACAAGTATCTCTGTTTATCAATGGTTAAGAGGAAATAACATTAACTCGATGTCAATGACTATCTTGATTAGAAGATTTTTTACTTATAATAAGGTGCTTGTAAATGCTTGAATGTCGTGTTAAATATTGTTTCTAGCTGATGATATTTTTCGAAAAATTTGCTATATTAATCCCAGAGTTTAAAAAACTTCTTGTACCTTGAAAACTTAAATATCAGCTATTGTACTGTAAGGGTTTCAAGGGACGCTCTGTTTAACCTTCGATCGCCATTAGGCGTTGATCACTTCTACCTCTTGTTTTAATCTTAAATTATTTTTACCGCTGTTTAACCTCCGATCGCCATTAGGCGTTGATCACAATGTGAATTTTTAGTTGACAGCACGGGTAACAGAACTGTTTAACCTTCGATCGCCATTAGTCGTTGATCACTAGTGATAAGATCACCATTATTTTGATTTATTTCTCTCTGTTTAACCTTCGATCGCCATTAGGCGTTGATCACAATTATATCGCTCTAAAAAATTTAGCTTTTTAGCCAACTGTTTAACCTTCGATCGCCATTAGCCGTTGATCACATGGTAAAATTGGGTATGCGTCTGAAGGTTTATCGTTCGTTTA
>NZ_VRZC01000116.1 GCF_016743215.1 Geminocystis sp. GBBB08 | reverse complement strand
TTTTTACCGCAAATCGTGAAAAGCGTTGATACATATAGGTTTAAAGGGGTTTAAATTTTACGTCTGTCTCTTCATTTTTTGCAATAATTTAAGACACGAACGTAAAATAAATTGATATTACAAACGTAGCAAAGTGATTAATTTAGGGTGGTTTTTCATCAAATCTGAATCACCCCTTACCAGTTTTACTAAAAATTTCCAAACATTTACAATTTTAGTTATATAGTTTAAACTCTTCCAGATAAAGAGTTAAAAGACAATTATAACCCGTGTCATTTATGGGGTCACAAAAAATAGAAAAATAGTACAAAAACGAGGGAAAAACACTCAAAGTAAAATAAAGTAATTAGAGGAAAAAAAGTTATGGGATTTCGTAGTAAAAGTTGTAAAATATGTGCATTAGGTGATGGTACTCCCCTACAACAAAACCTATTAGAGAAAATAGATTACATGATTCGTAATCACGCAAAATCCAAAGATATTATAGCCATGTGTAAACTCGAAGGATTTGATATAAGTGTCTCCCGAATCACCAATCATAAACGGTATCATCTCCTTGAAGAAATGCTACCATTACTACCAGATTTAGCCATAGAAGACTTCGAGGTAGAAATCGAAACAGAAACTAATGAAAGTCTAATCAAAGGGTTAGTAGAGCAATATGTAGAATCTATAAAACGACAAATACAAATAGCAACCATCACCAAAACCCTCAAAGATGAAGCAATCCTAACTACAAGTTTAAACAACTTAATCAATACCCTAACCAAATCGGGAATTACTATAGTAAACCAAGAGCAACTAAACCGAGAAATAGAGCAAATAAAAAATTACTTAGACTAATGGAAACCATCAAAACCTTAACAGAAGACCTACATAAAGGATTAATATTACTCCGCACATTACTACGAGCTATGACCACTGGAATATTTAACTTCAAGGACATAATAGGAGTAATTACAACCCTAGATAGACTCATAGCCCGAATCGAACTATTAAACCAAAACGATGAAGAAGAATATACCCTAAATATTACCTTAGATGATACCCCCCAAAGATAAAGTTTACCACCTCAAAACTTATCCGATTTTAGTCGATTTTAACCCCTGCTAATTGGTGTAAATAAACTCTCATACTTAGCAAAAACTTCATATATTATGTTCTGATCGTATCCCTATATTAGTAAAGATTTCAGCTTTATTAGCAGGAAATTTGGCAAGGAAATTCTCAAAAAATAAAATAGGAAAAAAATATACACCAACAATCCCTGCAACCTTAATACACTACTATGGGTAATACCCGAAGTACCCCCGATAGTTAAAACCTGCAACTAAAACTGTAATAAAAAGTTAAAGGTATCAAAACCTTAGCATATATAATTCATGAGAAATATCTATAACTAACTACATTAGTATCTGTAACGCTATGAAACCACCTCCAAAACTTTCTCAAATTAGAATCGATATTATAATTAACATCCCCCAATAGTACCACAGTAACTCTCACAAGATTTTTATAACTATCTTGTCTTACTAAATAGTTCGCATACATACCAAGTATCACAATAATTGAAAAGCCCATTAAACTATTCACCATTTCCAACAGTATTTGTAAAGTACTCATTTTCTTTGTCCTCTATGTATCGATATATGTATTATAATTTATTATGTTGACACCATATTCTTGTAAGTAGTATTACTAAATATGACTCGCATCAAAATATTTAGGTGTAGAGATTAGCTAGGATTTTTCACCTAGCTTAAAACTTCAGATTTAATTTTTATCACTACTCATAGAGTTTTCTAACTCTTTTGCCTTAAAGAAATTTTTAAGAGCTTGTTTTTTCATTTTTGGTAGATAGTTAAACTCCTCCTCAATACCATCAAATACTTCTAATTGTTCTTCAGGAGTTAACTCATAATTGATAAAGGCTTTCAGAGCATCTTTTAACCACATGGTAATATTGCCTACCTCGCAATTACGGATATGTTCAGGATCATTAGAGTTGGGAGAAAAATATTGGTGTGTCATAATATTAATTACTAATTTATTTGGTTTTTTGAGGGTTATTTATTTAACTCTCATGTCTAAATAATAACAAGATAAAATAGCACTGTAATTAGTAAGAGACACTAAAAATACTTCCCAATAAAGTATCGTATCAAGGAATATACAATACTACTCAGACTCTATTCTAAGTAATCACATCACACACACACACACCTGCATTATTAGAAAATACTCAACTAAACCAGAAGTTAAAAGATTAAAACTCAGGCACAATGAAATCCACATCATCAGCGAGATAATAACGATACAAAGTATTAGGAGAATTACCCATAAGACTAGCCACCGTTTTAATATCAGAAGTTTTACGACAAATCAGACTTCCAAAACTATGACGTTGATCATAAAAAGGTATCGTGAAAGGTAATAAACCATCTTTAACCATACCCTCGATAACAGGATGCCAATATCGTCTGTTAACCGTATCAGAATTAATATACCCCCCTCGAACCCCAGTAAAAAGAAGCTCACCACACAACTGACTCGGTAAACGATGAATCAATGCACTCAAGGACTCATTACACGGAAAAAGCCTTGACAACCTTTTATTTTTTAACCCTTGCTTCAACACACCCTTAACATACCTTTTATTAAACTGAATATAAGTACGATTATTTCTAGTAATAATATCACTACCCCTTAAAGCGATCGCCTCCGATGGACGACACCCCGTAAGAAAACGTAGCTCAATAAAATCAGCATAACGGGAATGTTTATAAGGAGAATTTTTAGAGCAATAAATATCATCACGAAAAGCCGTAATTATCCCTTGAATTTGCTCAGGATTATACCCCCTAATATCCTTAGAAATATCAGTATCAAGACTTTTATACAAAGCTGTAAAAGGATTATGACTAATTTTCCCCAACTCCATACCGAAATTTATCGATGCTTTTAATATCCTTAAAGCAGTGCCAATAGTTTTATCAGAATAACCTTTTTTACTCGTATTTTTATGCGTAATTTCACACCGAAGAAATCGAACCCATTGATCAGCATTTTCCAATTTAAGTAACTCATGAGGACTTCTATAAAACCAATCCCATAAAGTATCACAAATTTTCAACACCTCCGAGTCAGGGTGTGTGTGTTGCTCACAGTATAAATGAAATATATCCTTCAAATCCCATTGAAAATTACTAGATATTACTTTAGGAATTGTTGTAGCTTGTGAGGGTGATAAAGACTCAACAATTCCCACACTAACTTTACATTTCTTAACCTTATACTGATCCTTACTCACAAAAGAATCATGTTTCAAATCATGATCAATTTGGTAAGCAGTAGCGATCGCCAACGATAAATTAGAAGAATTATAAGGAATACCAAGATTAAGATTTTGACGTAACCCTTGAAAAGTGAAACGTAATCTAACAGAACCATTATTATCAGAAATAGAAACCAGACAATTTTCTGGTCTAAAAGTAGAGTTCATAAAAATTAAACCAATGAAATAAAGTGTAAATCACGGTTTATTAAAGGTATAACAGTTAAGGCTTTCAGTGTTCCGTATCTATGATGTATTCGTGTTGCCTTCTAAGCAGTCGGTCACAGGTTCGAGTCCTGTCGCACCCGTCTTTTCTCGTGCTTGTTTTTCAACGCTTTTACCTTCTATACAGTAAATTAATGAAAGTTTATGACCATTTTCTGACCACTTAAGTCAATTTTTTCTGTACAGTAACAGATTATTTGTCATCGGTAACAGATTAGTGTCGTCTTAACAAATTAGATGACGTGATAACAGATTAATGTCGTCTAAATGATTGGGTGCGACAGGACTCGCTTTCAATTCTCCAAGAGAATTCTTCCTCGATCGAAAGTGATTTGCTAACCGCTATAGCAGTATGTACACCTGCACCCTTATTGCTGGGAGTGCACCTAGTTTCTCTATACTTAGATAGACAGCATCAGGGCAAGTAGTTAGCAGGAACAGAAAGCAAACTTCTCCTAAGAAGTAAACTACTCCTCATTTTTCATAGAACAGAGGTTGTTAAAACTTGATCTACGGCACTATTGACATTATAACTTTAAAATGGAAATACGATCGTTTTGTTTCGTCTCGATGACAGATTGTACCTAAGAGAGTTTTTAGTCCAGAATAAAAGCCTTTTAATCCCTACAGAAGGTATTTTCTTATTTCAACGATTGGAAGATTCATAGTTGAAGAAGCAAAATAAATATTCTTTCAATCCCTACAGAAGGTATTTTCTTATTTCAACTCCTAGTCAGAATCCTTATCTAGTAAGACTTGTGAAAATAGTTTGCGTAAGCTCCCCTTAAAAATACTAAAATTCTTATTTTTGGTCGAATTTTGCATTTTATTAAAACGCTATATCCCTTAATTGATATGAGTTTTAGCGATTGCGTAAGGCTAAAATTAGAGTTTATGTAACTCGTACATTTTAACTAATGCTTAAATAGAGATTCCTCCTTGCTCAGAGGTGGTTTGATAACAACTACATTGGTAAACCCAAACTCCTATTGCTGGGAGTGCCCCTTGTTTCCGCACTTTATTCAGTGCGCAGCATCAGAGAGAGCAGTTATCAGGAACAGAAAGCAAACCTATTACTAGGCAAACTACCCCTTATTTTTCACAGAACAGTGGTTGATTAAACTTGATCTGCGGCACGATTAGTTCTAGTTTATCTCAAGAAATTGATTTTGTGCTATTTCTTCTTGAGATTTTTTTCATTAGCACTTTTTACAAGTTGCAAGGCTTTTTCTGTCAATGTGCCTTGTTTAGCTTGTTTAGCTTCTACCAAGACAATCCCAACTTTTTCACAGATCAACTTTATGTTTTCAATTAATCTGCCATAACTCCATTGATAGACTTGGACTCGATAATCTTGAGCATATTTCTTTTGCCCTTCCTTGTATTCAGGGATTCTCTTTTCCGCCCTGAGTTGAATTTCTGCTTCTGTAATCGATCGCATATCGGTTAATCGTGGAACAAAAATAGTAGATACTTGATATTCTTGAGCGACAGTAAGAATGGCTTTAGCAATAAGTCGATCGATGTATTCTCCCAAATTAGACTCCCCTTCTTGCTGAAAGTTAAATCTTTTTCTGGCTTTATGGTTTTGATGGCTCAATTTTTGTTTTTCTGTCCTCCGTCTTCTCAATAGCCCATAATCTTCTCCTAGCAGTTGTTTCGTATTTCGATAAGTGATTACTTTATTTGTCTCTATATCAACAATAGCGATGGTGACAGGTTGTTCTAATCCCATAGCGATTCTAAATGAACATTAGGTTTTCCTTGATAAACAGGCTTACTCGGTCGAGGAAAGGTATTATTGAGTTTAGCTAGGGTAGAATTTTTACGGCGAATAAAAACCTGTTGAGAATCGCTTAATTCCTCTTTTGCTTTCATCAAATCGATCATCTTGGTAACTTCTTTTTGCTTTTCCTGCGTGATCGAGCTTGTACCTTCTGCCGTCAAACAACGAGTTTCAAAAGTACAATGTAAATAGAGTTTATGTCTATCCCATAATTCACCTTTTTCCTCATCTTCTTTCCAAAGGATCATAGCTGAACGGAGGGTAAATAAAGCACTTGACAATTGATCTTTACTAGCTTTTTTAAATTCCTGATCCTCATAAAATCTCTGAAAATAAGGTAATTGACGACGATGCCGAAGGCACAGGCTACGCCTGCCCGCAGGAGATTTGAAAAGAATGCTCTCCCAACCCACTAAAACGAATGGAAAGACGATTTTTCTCATTAAGACTCCATTTTAAATCTTCGTTGGTTTCGTAAAGAATAGGATAGGGAATTGATGACTGATTTTGTTTGAGAATGGAAAACCAAGTATTTACTTCCGCTTGATCAATGGGTGCAGTAGTGGAAGCAGTAATGAGAGTATCAAGCCATTTTTTACCTTTTAAATCCCTTCCTAAAGGTATTCGACTTTCAATTTGTCTGTGTAATTTGGTAATTTTGATCTCAACTTTACGCTTTAAATCTTGATATTTTTCCGTTGTTTCTGGTTTCTTGGGGATAGCACAACCATTTTTCAGTAAATAGACGATCGCACTTTTTATCTCAGTTTTTTTTGTTTTGCCATACTTCTCAAAAAGAATCGTGGAAATTTGATCGTGACTTACTGTTGAGTCTATGGAGTCAAGAATTAGGGTTGCTTGTTGTTGTAAGGATTCCAGAGAATTATCAAAATGTTTAATTAATTCCGTGTCAGGCAATAGCATTTCTAGCCAACGAAGATTACCTTGTAATTTCCAATCTAAGACTTTTTGAACTTCAAACCATGATTTGTAAATGTAGTCGATAACTTTGTTCACAGAGGCATAAAAACGGGATGGTTGTCCTTCAAAGGGGTAATTATTCTTGAGTTCGGCTATTTGTCCACCTAAAAAATCTTTCGGTAATCTTTTCTTTGTCCTCCAGTCAGGGAAGTCAGGATGTTGCTTTATCCTTAACAAAATTTCGTTGATAAGGGGAGTATTCTTTTGTGCCATCAACTGCCAAAGAAATCGACGGGTATCACGGGAAGCGATCAAACGACATTGGATAGTGACGTGAGCCATAGCTAACAAAAATGTTTAATTAGACATATTTGTATAATAGCAAATCATTTTATAATTGTGTTTATGAAAAAAAGGTTTTTTAGCAGTAAAGAAGTATCATTAATTACGGGGTGTTCCCTCCGACAGTTGCAGTATTGGAGGGATAAGGAGGTTATTGTCCCATTTAGTCAGGGGACAGGTACGGGCAAAACGATCTATTATTCCCCTGTGGAGTTGGTGGAAATTTCGATCATGGTATATTTGCTCTCGGTGGGTTTGAGCTTTGAAATCGGGCAAGTTATTTTATCTGACTTGAGGGAAAAAGAGCCAGATTTTTGTAATCCAAACTATAAAGGTCGTTTTATGATTATTCCTAGAGATGGCAAAATGTCTCTTTTATCCTATGAACGGGAAAAGGCGATCGCACTTCTTGATCAGGGGAGGTCGATCGTCCCTTTGTGGATTGATCAGATTCATAAAATTTTAGAGATAAACATTAATAGCGATGAATATTCTTAGATTAATTGGACTTAATAAATTTCATTTTAAGCACACTCAAGAGAGTATTTTTGTTTTTTTTCTTCTACTATTAAGTTAATTATTTGTTGTGAAATATGCCACATTAAAACAGGTGGAACAGCATTGCCGATTGCTTTATATTGACGATTTTCGGAAACCACATCTAATCTAAAATTATCAGGAAAAGACTGTATTCTGGCTGTTTCTCTTGGTGTAAAACGCCTATATAATTCACCTTCTTTCAAAACAGGATCTGTACTATTTAAACTAACTTTGGCTAAATGCGCACTAATAGTATTACAAGGCTCATCAATATTTTGTATCCTTCCTTTATTCATGGTTTCTTTTGCCTTTAGCATTCCATCGACTGCTTTCTGAGAAAAGAAATATTTATCTTCTATTTGCTCATCTAAAACTAATTTAAGAGCTATTTTATTTCTAGTGGTTATTGGTTGAGGAAATTGAAATTTAAAACAATCTTCAAAATGTTTAAATCCGATAATAAAAACTCTTTCTCTTTTTTGGGGCACACCATAATCAGAGGCATTAAATACCTTATAAGAAATGTTATAACCAACTTTTTGAAATTCTTGAATAATCAAAGGAAAAGCCCTTTGTTTATTAGCGGATAAAATTCCTTTAACATTTTCAGCTATAAAAAATCTAGGTTGTTTTTCTTTTAAAATTCGGCACATTTCAAAGAATAATTGACCTTTTTCATCTTTTATTCCTAGTCTGGGCGGATTTTGAGCAACAATAGAAAATGATTGACAAGGAAATCCCCCTATCAAGATATCGTGATTAGGCAAGTCTTTTTCATTGATGGTTTTTATATTCTCCAACAAACAATTATGTTGAAAATTTGCGTTATAAATTTCAACTGCATAAGCATCATTATCGATAGCATAAACAATTTCTGTTGGCAATTTATAATAATTTTGGTTCAAATATTTAAAATTACCTAGTATGCCTAAGTCCATACCACCACAACCGCTAAAAAGTGATAATACTTTTAGTCTATCCATAATAATAATTTCTCTTTTTGAGAAGATTCCTCCGTAAATGTTATGTCAGCACCGTCTTTAGGTGACATTGTTATTTTATTAGACTTATATAATCCAACAGGATCTTGAATTAAATGTAATTCTCTATTTATTTTTGATATTGCAAGTCGATAAACATAATATCTGTCTTTTAATGATTCTGCCGTATTCCATTCATTCGGTGTTAAGTGAAAACTAAAAAAATTAATTTTTTTATTACTAATGGTTGTTTTTACTTCTATATATCTTTTTCTTTCGTCAAATTCTACAGATTGAATATCATAACCAACAGCAAATTGTGTCGGAATTTTTTGAATTAGATGGAGTAAATCTTCTCTTTTTCCTCGTTTTATCCTCATTTTTTCATGTCCTAAAACTAATCCTTCTCCAAAATCACCAATTTCCTTTGTTTTTATTTCTACCCCTTGTTCAAGTTTGCTTTCAAATTCATTGATAGAGTCTAAAACCAAATCTTGGTAAGTAGTTGAATCAACACCTAAATACTTATATAAATCTGTCTTGAAAATTTCTTGATCTAATTTAGAATTAACGAAATAAAACCAAGCATCATTTAATGATTTAACATCATTAATATTTAAGTTTAATTTTTTATAAAGAGGAATATAATCTAAAAATATTACTTCATTTTCAATAAAAGAAACAATTACCTCTTGATTCTTATTATTTAGATAAAATTTATTGCCGTGACAAACTAATAAATCGGCAATAACCATATAATCTAAAATATCACCTGCATATCTAATTACATCACCTGTCCAATTATAATTAATATTATTTTTTCGATTATGAATGACTAAATATGCTGTATTTTTTGGTTTTCTGGGGTTATTTTGACGAGTTACCCGTAAATCATTAAATATACAATGAGTGGTTTCTGCTTTATCTATGTAAAATCTACCTTCAGTTATTTTTTCGCCTTCTTGTAAGACGTTTATTAAGTAACTAACTGGTTTAAAAAGTATTCCTTGATTGATATAATCTAATATTTCATGAGGCTTTAAATAACCACCAGGATACTGAAAATAAAATAAAAAGTATTTAAAAAATTCTACTAAATCCTGATTTTCACTAAGTTTAAAAGCTAAGTTAGAAGGCTTACTTGTTTGATTTATAGAGTCGGTTTCAATTAATCCAAATAGGGCAGAAATTTCTGTCCTCCAATTATTAATAGTTTTATCTTTTTTGTTAGCATTTCCAGGGAATAATTTAATGGCATTATTCATAGCCTTTGCAAATTTATCACTTGGCATTTCTGACAAGTTACTTAAACAAGTTGCCATATAAATTAAGACATTTTCAACATCATTTTTAAATCGAGGTCTAATTTGATGAAGTCTATAATAATATTTATTAGGTATATGGTACATAATTATTTTTTTTATTTTCTTGCAAAAAATTATAAATAGATTCTGCTAGGGCTTTGGCTAACAAAGGAGGTACTGCATTACCCACTTGCCTATTTTGATCTGTTTTGTTGCCCATAAAGCGAAAAGAATCAGGAAAAGACTGTAATCTTGCGTGCTCTCTAACTGTAGGAACTCGATTATATTTATAGTGAAAATAATGACGATGTCCTGTATCAATTGTATTAGAAGGTTTTTTGCTGTGATACCTTGTCCATGCAATATTAAAATTTCGTGTTTTTTGTAATTCTAGTGGTAAATTTCTATAATTACCACCTTCGGGAACGAGTTTAATAGTTTCAATTATTTTAGGACTGTGTTTTGTTGCAATGTGATTATAGACTAATTCTGAATTATGTCGCATTAGTTTTTGATATTCCGATTCTGGATTAGTAGGATAATTCATGCCCTCATAACCTACTTCATTAATTAAAGAAGGTAAATCAGATAATGCCATCTCACAGCTAATATAGTCTTTTTCTTTTAGCTTTGCTTCGGGATAAATAAAATTTTTCCCATATATATTTCCTATAAAAAAAACTCTTTTTCTCAGTTGAGGAACACCATAATCTGAAGCTAGTAAAATTTTATCTTGAACATGATAGCCTAAAATTTCCATCTTTTCTGTGAATAATTCTTTAGCTTTACCTTTGTATAAATTAGTAAAACCAGTAACGTTTTCCAGCACAAACATTTTCGGTCTTAAATACGTTACAAATCGAATAAACTCTAAAAATAAATTATTTCTATCATCTTTAAATTCTCTTTTTCCCGCAATAGAAAAACCTTGACATGGTGGACCACCTATCAGTAAATCTATCGAACCATATTTGTCAATTATTGATTCAGGATTAACATTTCTTATATCTTCATACAAAATACTAATACTAGGCTTGTTAAAATTAAGTGTTTCTAATGCTTTTTTATCATTATCAATTGCTAATTTTATTTCAAATTTATTAGTTAATTCAAAACCATAGCTAAGACCTCCACAGCCAGAAAATAAATCTACAACAATATATTTTTTATATTTCATTTGTCTTAAAATATTTATTTCCGTACATCTTGATCGATTGGGACAATGTCATTCATTATACGCTGATTTTTTGCTAATATTGATTATGCTTCATTTCAGTAAAAGGAGTAAAACACCGATGACACAAACTATCTACCCATAAAGCAGGAAACTTAAATCTTGCCTTACAATTAGGACATTCTGATAAAAGTTTGAGTTGATGTCGATCGCACCGATAAATATCCTTATACTGCCATTTCATGTGATGATAAGGCTTCTCACCATAACAAGCCGAACAAAGACGAATAGGAGTCATTTTCATAGGGGCAGAAGGAAACATCGTTTGTAAGATTGCCACTTCTACTTGTACGATCCCGCAGGGATCTGCTTCGCAGCACGCACTTAACTTCTTTAACTGTTCAAGGGAAGGAGGAGGATTAAAACGAAACTTTTCCCAACGGGCGATCGCATTAGATAAACCTGTTACCTTGCCCAAAGCAGAAGGAGTAAGCTCATTTTCCCGTCTAAACCGCCCTAAGAAATGACTAATGCTCTCCCCCTCATAAGGTGCGATCATAAACCACCAAGGCTGAATTTCCATTATTTATACTCCTGTACAACTTCTTTTAAAGTGTCATAATCAATCTTTTTCAATCCTTTTTTTAAGGCTCTAATTGCTGACTCACGCAAAACCACGTCCATGATACCGATATAACCTTGGGTAGCTTCTGCGATCAACTTCAACATTTTTTTCCCAGTTAAATTAGACGGTTGAGGTAGTTTTAATACCTCCTCTTCCCAAGTTTCGATCGTATCAATAAAGTCTTCTCCAACCAATTTACCAAAACGATAACAAGGACGAAAACGATTATAAACCTGTTCATCCTTCTTGATTACCGCATCCAAACGATCCGTTCCCACCAGCACGATGGCAATATTGAGATGATCAAAAATATCCCGAATTTCCGCAAAAGTCTTTGCTTTACAGCGATCGGCTTCATCCAGAATAATCATCTCGACACCACATCTTTGCAATACGGTCATGGTTCTTTTTCTGATTTCTGGCACCGTACCATTCGTCATTTGATACTTCAAATATTCAATAATTCCCTGAAACAAATCCTTTGCTCCACATTCTAGGGGTACTTGTAAATAAACCACAGGTACTTGAGGAGGTTTTCCCACTTCTTGCTTTGGCTTATGTCTTAAATGATAAGAGTTACAAGCCACAGTTTTACCCGTGCGAGATTCCCCCACCACTCGACAAGACTGCTTCGATTGACGCTTACTTTCAAGCCATTCGTGAAGAATCGCAACCTGTTTTAAATCCGCAAATGGTTTGCGTTGTAATCTATTAATTTCTTTTTGCAATTCTTGATTGGGAATATTAAGATCACCTAATTGTTCTGCTACATTTTTCGCTTCCATAACTAACTCCTACCCATACGGGCATCAAGGCGTTGATTATAGTTGTCCACGATATAGCAGACAATCAATTTCTCTAGTTCCTTGAGAGTTATACAGGCTTCTTTTTCTGCATCTTCTGGACGTTCTTGCACATTTGAGCCTGTATATCCAGGTAGAGTAGAAAATACCTCCGTATTCAAAGTTTTAAAAGGACGCTCTACGACACCACCTTCACTGGGGCGACTGCGTAAATGACAAGTAAAACCTAGTTGTAAGCTAATTTGTTGAAGATGATTAGAACGAAAATCTTTACCGCCATCTGTGTAAAAATACTCTGGCTTACCATAAGTTCCCCATTCCTCATGTAGTCCATAAGTTGATGTGTACTTAACTTATTATTCTATGACATTTAATCTGTGAATTGCCACTCTAAAACAAAAAAAATCGCCTTTTCCGAAGGCGACATCTAATTTGTTATTTTTATGGAAAATGACACTTAATTTGTTAATCTACTTGAAGATACGATCGAGCGTGATTTTAGGATAAGAATGAGTTATAATTATTGATATATAAAGGTTTGAAGAGTCTTATTTTTGGATGACACTAATTTGTTATCACGTCATTTAATTTGTTACTGTACAAATTTTTTTTGTTCTATGACACTGAAAATCTGATCTGCATCGTCATAAAATGGCAGACGTATTAAGGCATAATCAATAACAATATTAGTATCTATTAAAATTTTCACAAGTTATATTTTTCTTGAAAGTAGT
>NZ_VRZC01000115.1 GCF_016743215.1 Geminocystis sp. GBBB08 | reverse complement strand
ATGTTATGCGATCGATTGAAACTGATAGATGGACAGCAAGAGTGAGTAATACAGGTTATTCAGGAATTATTGATGCTCATGGTAATACAAAATGGATTTCTAATCTTCATCAATTTCAAACTTATAGGGGTGAAATTTATCGCCGTAATACAATGACTTTTTATGTGGTTTGGGGTGATTGGTTAATCAAATTATTGACTATCTTATTTTTTATTTACTGGTTTTTGAGAATTTAGAATTTAGCTTAAATAACTAACGTTACGCAAAAATAGAATCAATTGTTAATTTGAAGGTGTCAGGTATCCGGTGTCGCAGTTTAAAAATCAAAACAATTCACGATTTTTAATGATTAACAACTTCTATATTTAAAAATAATTTTGCTCTAAAATTTGATTCAAGCTATAAGGGCAAGTCTGGGGAAAATTAACAGAATAATTAGTTTTTTCTTGAACATATTTTAAAGCTGATTGATAAATTTTTGATAACTCATTTTCTAAATAATTACTTAAATTAGTTGTCAAATCTGCTTCTATCTGACTGCGAAAACTAATAATTTCTGCTCTCCAATGATTGGCATTTCTTACATTTTCTTTAGGCCAATACTGTAATAATAATAAATGCCTAATAATTTGTTCTGTTAGACTTCTTACTGTTGATTTATCTCGTCTGCTCAAACTTTCTAACTCCTCAATTAAATTCTCTAAATCTAAATCATTAAATCTTTTTTGTTTGAGTAATTCAATAGTTTTTTCTAACCACAAATGATCATCTTTTTCATATAATTCTTGCAACAATTTAAGCTCATTACTTATAATCATTTTACCTAGTTTATTTTTGATGTATTATTAAATAATCAAAGGATGAGGAATAAAAATAAATTCCCCATTCCCGATTTTGGTTACAAAATACCGATAAAATGTAAAGGACCTTGTCCGCTAATTATTTCAACTACTAAAGCTAAAAACCCTAACATGGCTAGTCTGCCATTACAAACTTCGGCTGCACTGGTTAATCCCCATTCCCATTTTTCTTGAGGATCCATCTTCATGTTTTTCTTGGGGCGGGTAACTTCATCAAACCGTAAAGGTTTTTTTTCTAAGGCTTCGGTGGTTAAATTTGTTAAGGCTTCGATAAATAGAGGATGAGTATTCAAAGCTGGTACACGCTTAAAGTTACTGATACCAACTTCTTCGGCTACTTCTCTGTATTCTAAGTCAATTTCTTGTAAAGTTTCAATATGTTCTGATACAAAACTAATAGGTACTACTAATAAATCTTTAATGTTTTGTGCCCCTAATTCGTGTAATGCGTCTTCTGTATAGGGTTTTAACCATTCTACAGGACCGACTTTACTTTGGTAAGCTAGGGTGTAAGGATTTTTGAGGTTAAGAGTTTTCATGATTAACTCGGTGCATTCTTCGATTTCCTCTTGATAGGGATCTCCTGCTTCGGTAACATAGGTTTTAGGTACACCATGGGCACTGAAGAATATATGTACTCCATCAGGATTTTCAAACTGTTGCAATTCTTGTTTAATTAAGTCTGCCATCGCCGCTAAATAACCTTGATCATTATGCCATGAAGGGATTAAAGTATATTCGACATTTTTGAGATGAGGATCTGTTTTCCACATTTCTTCTAAGACTCTAAAACTTGAACCACTGGTACTAATAGAAAATTGTGGGTATAATGGTAATATAACTAATTTTTCGATGTTATCTTGTTTTATTTTGGCGATCGCCTCTTCAGTAAAAGGATGCCAATAACGCATACCAACATAGACTTGAATATCGATGCCTTGTTGTGATAACTTAGCTTGTAAGGCTTGAGCTTGAGCTTCAGTAATTTGTAGTAATGGTGAACCCCCTCCTATTTCCATGTAATTAGCCTCAGATTTTTTACGGCGGAGGGTAGAAATTAACCAAGCAAGGGGTTTTTGTAACCAAGGAAAAGGTAAACGGATAATTTCGGGATCTGAGAATAAATTATATAAGAAAGGACGTACATCCTCTAATTTTTCTGGACCACCTAAATTTAATAATAATACTCCTGTACGACCCATAATATTAATATTTGTATTTTAAAATTTTCTTTACTAAGTGTAACAATATATTATTGCTAGTTTAAGTTTATTAGCAAAATTAACAATTTACCAATGATTTGCTGAAAAAATTTTGAGCTTTTATGGGTTTTTTGTTTTATTTCGTAATAATTCATAACATATTATAAATCATCTTAATCTAAATATATAATGACAACTATCAGGTTTTATTGCAAGTAATTATCAATATTCCTGAGAACTTGAATTTTAAGATCATTTTTAGGTTAACTTTTTTAAAGGATAAAAATAAATAAAAATATTGATTGTCAAGTTTCTTTACAGTTTCATTATTTCGATTGTTACCACTGCTATAATTCTGGTGATTTCTCTCCCTCAAACGGCTTTTACGGCTACGGGTGCAGGGGTGAAAAGTTCTGTTTTATTCTTAAGAAAATATCCTTATATCTATCACAGAAAAAATTAAACAAGATAAGTTATCTTTACAAGACTCTTTTAAAGTTAAGCATAATTTTGATCAGTTATTAGCTAAACTTGATAAGGAGAAAAAAGACAAGATTAAAAAGTTAATCGGTTTTGATAATGTTGATAATTTAGAAGGTAAGGCTTTACAAAATTCAGAGGCTTTTAAGGAGTGGAAAAAAGAGGTTAATAATGAATATAAAGAAAAAATTGACGACATTAAATAATCTTTATTAGATAAATATTTAACGGCTAAATCTTCCCTGATTACTGATTATAATATCTTTATGGCGATCGCCGATGATATTGGTTATGATGCTACTGGTAAGGCTACTAATAATAATGAGTTAGATATTATTGCGGTTGAATTGAGTCGTTTTATTGACAGTATTGAAAGGGGAGAGGATAGTTTTTTTTAAGCTGAAAATGTGGATAAGAATAAGTTATTTGTAGTTAAATTAAGTGATTTAAAAGAAAGATTTGATCCTAATTATCTTAAAACTTTTAAATTATTTAATAATGTTTTAAATCAAACTAAATATCCTTTAAAATATTTTAGACAATATATCAATAATATTCAGTATGGTATTTCTTCTTTGGCAAATTCAGAAAATAAAGGATTACCTATACTTAGAATGAATAATTTGCAAGATAATGAAAGGAATTAATACTAATTTATGACATAAAGGTGATATTAGTTAAAATTAAATTTCGATCGAGTAATAATCATCAATAAAATGAAAATTAAGTAAAATATAAATAATGCCCAAAAAAGTTAGAGAATTGAAAAAAATGTTAATTCAAGCTGGTTTTAAACAAGTGCCGGGTAAAGGTAGCCATACTAATTGGGTGCATCCATATTATCAGGGTAAAATTACAGTATCAGGAAATGATAGTGCCGATGCTAAAATATATCAAGAAAAATTAATTAAACAAGCTATTTTAGAAGTAAAAAAAGAGGAAAAATAATGAATAAATATAAATATAAAATGGTGATTGAATGGAGTAATGAAGATAACTGTTTTTTAGTGGGATTTCCCGATTTTGTCGGGCAACAATGGCGCACTCACGGAGATACTTACGCTGAGGCAGTGGCTAATGGTGAGGAAGCATTAGAGTCTCTAATTTTGGCTTATGAAGCTACCGAAGAGTCATTACCAAATCCTAGTAGTGTTGACTTGATTCAAGTGTAAGAAATAAAAACCAAAGAAGATTATATCACCGCTCTTACAGTTTCCACTTCTTCATTAATTATAGAGAAATTTGATCATTTTTAAATACGTCTAAAAACTCTGTTAATTTTTGATTTAAAGTATCTTTTTCTAAGACTTGACTTAACTTAATTTTTTCTTCCTGAGACAATTGTTGTACTAATTCTAAAACTTGATCAAACTCCAATTTTAATGATAACTGAGGCATATTATTAACCATAAGAGCTTTAGAAGAAGAAAATTGCGAACCTCAATTATTATTAAAAGTATTAGGTAATGCGATCAAAGCTCATCAAAAAATGAATAATATTTCAGAGTTAGCTATTAATAAGTATCATAAATTGCAACAAGAAATTAATAATACTAATGGGGATACTATTTTTATTTTTTTAGATTTATTAAAAGAGTTAGGATTATCACTTTCTGTTGATGAAGCCCACACCATAAATCTTTGATTTTGGTGCTGGGTAGTTCACTTATTCGTCTTTATCTGTCAAGAAAGATTCTACTAATTCCACATTTTTTTTACTTCCTAAAATAACAGGGGTTCGGTGATGAATTTTCTTTGGTACAATGTCTAAAATTCTCTCTAATCCTGTTGAAGCTTTTCCTCCAGCTTGTTCTATCAGAAAGGCTAAAGGTGCAGTTTCATATAATAATCTTAATTTGCCTTCTGGTTTATCGGTAGTACCCGGATATAAAAATACGCCTCCTTGCATTAATATACGGTGTATATCTCCTACTAATGCACCACTATAACGCCCAGTATATCCATCATGGCGATGAACGTAGCGAATATAATCCCTTAAAGAGTCATTCCATTGCCAAAAATTTCCTTCATTAACGCTATATACAGACCCATGATCAGGAATTTTGATGTTTTCCTGTGCTAAGATAAATTCTCCTAAACTAGGATCTAAAAAAAAGGAATGAACTCCATTACCTATAGTATAAACTAACACTGTAGCCGGTCCGTAAAGAATATACCCGGCTGCAATTTGTTTTGAACCGTCTTGTAATAAATCTTTCGCTTCTCCGTCTAAGTCTTCTCCTTCTTGTTGCCTGATGGCAAAAATTGACCCTACATTTAAGTCTATATCAACATTAGATGAACCATCAATCGGATCATAGAGTAAAGTGTAACGACCGATAGGACAATTTTCAGGTATGTAATAAGGTTTATCCATTTCCTCAGAAGCAAGACGACAGACTAAACCACTTTGTTTAAATACAGAAATAAATACTTCATTGGCGTAAATGTCCATTTTTTTCACAGACTCACCTTGAACATTTGTTTCTCCGGTAAACCCCAAAACATCTGCCATTAAACCTGCACGACTCAAACGACGAGCAATTAATTTTCCTGCTAGGGCAATGCGACTCATTATGGCACTTAAATCTTGGGCATCGGCGGAAAAACTCTTTAGCTGTTGTAAAACATGACGGGATAAGGTGGTACAATCTCGATCAAGACTATATTCAGGAATGATTAACTCTGACTGTGCGATCGTATCCATTAATTTTTCTCTTCCATAATTGTTAACATTTTTATTTTAGCTTTTCCCTTATGCACCTTAAGCTCTATTTTTGTCTAAGTTTAAAAAACACGATCTGATTTACTCAAAAACTTCTGGCCATAAGTCAATAATTTTTAACTCCCATTCTGGAAATAAATCAGGAATAATTAACACGTCATCATCTGTCAATATTTCTACTTCAGAATTAGAGCGAAAAACTTTAACAATATGTTCATCTGGATCAATTAAAATTGCAACAGTTACGCCAAAATCTAAGAATTTTTTTAACTTTTTTTCTAACTTATTAATTTTATCAGAAGCGGACTTTATTTCTACTACTAAATCAGGCACAACTTCCGCATAACTACGAGGACTTATTTTTAATTTTTCGGCTTTAACAAAAGCGACATCAGGGGCTAATAAATCTCCATTCGGCATAATAAAACCGGCCGATGATCCTGTTACTCTTCCTAATCTATGAGCATTAACCCATTGTTTTAAATAATAACTAAAATCTAAACCCACTTCTTCTGAAAAAAAGTCTGATGGACTCATAATCGTAATTTCTCCTTGACGTAATTCATATTGTAATTCAGGATTTTGTTGTTGTATATTATCCAAATCATTGATAGTTAAAACCATGATTAAATCTCCATTTTTTTATGAATATACTTATTGTAATTATCTTTCTTATATAATAAGATTCTTTTAAATGCCCTAAAAAAAGGGAACTTCAACTTAAGCTATATATTTTACTATTTCATTGATAAATGTTTACTAACGACATTTAACAGTTCTTCTGTATTAATTGGTTTATTAATAAAATCTGATGCCCCCACCATTTTTGTCCGCATTCTTTCAATCATGCCGTCATTCGACGTGATGATGATAATGGGAGTTTGACGAAACATTGATAATTTTCTCAGACTTGCACATATTTCATAGCCATTAGCATTGGGCATCACTAAATCTAAAAAAATTAGATCGGGTTTTATCGCTAAAACTTGGGCGATGGCTTTTAAAGGATCAGTAATACTTATAAACTGGTATCCTGCTTTTTTCAGAACAGTTGCCATAGTTTGACCAATTATAGGACTATCATCAATACAAGCAATTAAAAGACTTTTATCTACTGATTGAATCACCGTAGGAAAAGAAATAGGAGTGGGTAAATCAGCAACGGAGACTAAATCGATATAACCTTCTTGAATATAGGGTAATAATGAACTACTAAACTGAGGTAAATCTCTTTTGAGTTGTAATGATAAATCTCGTAAAGAGTTTCTGCCATTAAATAACTTCGTAAATGCTTGATAAGTTTTTGGTGATATTCTTGTTTGTAACATTTCTGGAGAGCGAATTACCGGTGCTTTATTCGGAGAGCGATCGCCTAGCCGGAGATTCATCCAAGTTTGCCATTGTTGCCATGAGGGTACAATTACTTGATTTGCGTCTAGAAGAAAAATTTGTTCAGAAATAGGCACATTAACTTCAGTATTGAGATGAAAGGTGATTTCTGTAGTTTGATTAAGATCGAAAAAGATTTCTGTAAGAATACTATTGAGCATCCGAATGACAGATTCCCGCTCGGCTCTTTTATTTAATAACCAACGACGTAATAATTCATATTCCCAACAAAACTTAATATTATCAGGAGAGATAGACTGAATTTGTTCTTCAAGATAATCTGTATCAGTGGCAATACTAGGAAGATAAGCGGCTAAATTACGTCGCCAACGCCGAACAGAATGTTCTCCACCAGTAGCATAGACTAAACGGCCCATATATAAATAAAAACGCCATTCAGCTTTTCCTGGATCAACTAGCCGCACTTCACCACTAAATTGATGTTTTTTAAGGGTGTTAAAAAGATAGGTTTGCTTTGAAGCCACAAACCCTTTGATTGGCACACTATAGTTTTCTTTATTAGGCGTATCCATCAATGATAAATTAGAAGTAGGCTGATAATCGTTGTTTAGATCTTAATTATAAAATTCAGAGATTTTCTGATTTATAACTTTATTGCCACTTTAGCAGTTATTTTGGTTTCAATTTTTATTGCTATGTTTCAGTTTATATATTAACACAATAGTCTTATCGTTTATGAGTATTAATTTTCAATCTATTGTTGCTACCTTAAATAAATTTTGGAGTGATAAAAATTGCCTAATTGCCCAGCCTTACGACACGGAAAAAGGTGCAGGTACTATGAATCATCATACCTTCTTACGCGCCCTTGGTCCTGAACCTTGGTCAGTAGCATACATAGAACCTTGCAGAAGACCGACTGATGGACGTTACGGAGAAAATCCCAATAGGGTACAACACTATTATCAATACCAAGTCTTAATTAAACCTTCCCCAGATAATATTCAAGAAATTTATTTAGATTCCTTAAAAGCATTAGGTATTCACCCCGAAGATCATGATATTCGCTTTGTCGAAGATAATTGGGAATCTCCCACTCTAGGTGCATGGGGAGTAGGGTGGGAAGTGTGGTTAGACGGCATGGAAATCACCCAATTCACCTATTTTCAACAATGTGGCGGTATTGATTGTCATCCTGTCTCTATCGAAATTACTTACGGTTTAGAAAGATTAGCCATGTATCTTCAAGATGTAGATAGTATTTATGATATTCATTGGAATGACAAAATCAAATATGGTGATATTTTCCTGCAAGGAGAAATCGAACAATGTACTTATAATTTTGAAGCATCTAATCCAGATTTTCTCTTTAAAATCTTTAGTTTATACGAAGAAGAAGCGAAACAATTAATCGAAAAAAACCTTGTTTTACCTAGTTTAGATTATGTTTTAAAATGTTCCCATTGCTTTAATTTACTAGATGCTAGGGGAGTAATTGCCGTCACAGAAAGAACCCGTTATATTGGTAGAATCCGTAATTTAGCTCGTCAAGTTGCCCATCAATATCTAACTCAAAGAGAGTCTTTAAATTTCCCTTTAATCAGGGGTTGCTGAAAAACTATTTTGATGATGGTAGAGAATGGGCACTCTTGCAACGATGCACAGGTTTTAATGGTTTGGCAAAGGGCTTAAGCCCCTTGTTAAAATCAAAAGATTGCTCAAATTAATCCATTCTCTTACACTTAAATTTTCAGCACGGGCGTTATCATTTATATTTAATTCTGATAGTAAATTAGTCAATTTTTCAGGCTCAATAATAGATTTTAAATTATTTTTTAGCATTTTTCTGCGACTAGCAAAACCTAATTTAATTAAACTATCTAAAAATTTAGGATTATTCGCAGGATTATCTATGTTTTTTGGAGTTATTTTTATTACTACAGAATCGACTTTTGGACGAGGATAAAATTCTTTTGCTAAAACATCACAGCAAATTTCACAGTCTGCTAAATATTGAACTTTTACAGATAATGCCCCATATGTTTTATTATTAGGATTAGCTACCAGACGATAACCAACTTCTTTTTGAACTAATAAAATAATAGATTCTAAAGGTTTTTGGGAAGGGTTACTAATAGTACCTAATAATTTTTCAATAATGGGTCCTGTGATATTATAAGGAATATTTGCTACGACTTTATTATAATTTTGAAAAGCAGGAAAATTTGTTAATATATCAGGTAAATTAAGTTCTAAAAAATCTCCTTCTATCAACAAAAAGTTATCAACTTTGCCATATTTAAACACTAATTTTTTACATAAATCTCGATCTATTTCTACCGCTAATAACTTATCCACATAAGGTAAAATTTTCTCTGTTAAAACACCTAATCCCGGCCCTATTTCTAAAATGCGATCAGTTTTTTTTAGTTCGGATGCTATGATAATTTGAGCAAGAGCTTTTTCACTTTTTAACCAATGTTGCCCAAACTGTTTACGAGGTCTAATTGCCATAATTTTTAATAATTTATAACTAAACTTAGTTTATATTTATTTTGTTAATACTTATAAGTGTTATCCATAATATTAAGCTAGTGAAAAATAATTTTTTCTTTTTTATTAATATGAATATCTCTCTAAATTTTATTCTTGATTCTCAAATATTCAGAAAATCTAAATTTTTGTCTCCTAATCCTGATATGATGATAGAAAACTAAATTTTAGTCAATTATCAACTATTATCAATCCATGTCTATTAATCCTTCCATTCCTTTAAGTCAATCAATTCCTGTTGATAAAATTAGCTACAATGAACAAGGATTAGTACCAGCAATTGCTCAAGATTATCTCGACGGCACAGTATTGATGATGGCATGGATGAATGAAGAGTCATTGCAAAAAACTTTAAGCACAGGGGAAGCATGGTATTGGAGTCGCTCTCGTCAAGAATTATGGCATAAAGGTGCAACCTCTGGGCATATTCAAAAGATAAAAACTATTCGCTACGATTGTGATAGTGATGCTTTATTATTGAGTATTGAGCAAATTGGAGAAGTAGCTTGTCATACCGGAGAAAGAAGTTGTTTTCATCAAATAGATCACTCTAAATCTGCCCCTCCAGCGGACACTTTATCAGAATTGTTTAAGTTAATTTGCGATCGCAAAGAGCATCCGGTAGAAGGTTCTTACACTTGTAAATTATATGAAGGTGGAGATAATAAAATTTTGAAAAAAATTGGTGAAGAAGCGGCAGAAGTTGTCATGGCTTGTAAAGATGATAACCCAGAAGAGATTGCGGCAGAAGTAGCCGATTTATTTTATCATTCTTTAGTAGCTTTAGCATATCATCAAGTTAATTTAAGAGATGTTTATAAAAAGTTGCAGGAAAGAAGACGTTAAAAATTCTTTTATTCAGTTTAATTAAACATAATTATAATTCATCATTCCTGATCCTAAATATTATCTTTTATCCATTGACGAAATTGTTTTAAAGTTGCCGTTTCCCCTAAATCTAAACTTTGGTTAATTAATTGAGGAATTAAATCTAAATTTAGCCAAGGAAAAGTGTTACTTTTTGTTAACTGTTGATAGTTATTAGTTTCAGCATTAAAGCAAAATACTGTCAACTTTTGACCATTATAACGCCAGATTTCTGGTACTTTTAAAGTAGCATAAATAGGTAATTTATTTAACGAACCACTGGTAATGTCAATCTCTAAAACTAAATCAGGTGGAGGATCAATACTTAAGTCAATATGTTGTTTATTTCTCACTAAAGGCTCATTATTTAGATAATAACAAGAATCGGGTTCTACTGCCTGTTTTTCTTGATTAGATTTTAATGTAAGTGAGCCAAATTTTTTTAAATTAAGATTAAGTTCATCAGCAATTGCTCGAATTATATCATCTATAAAACGATTATTATTTTCATGTTCACCTAAAGGACTCATAATTTCTAAATTACCTAAATAATAAGTTAAAAGTTGATTTCTTTGATCTCCTAATTCTTCAAGAAGATGATTAAAAGTTTCCCAACTAACGTTATTTAATAAAATAATATTTTCGGCGATAGATTTTGTTAAAATACTACTCATTTTTTATTAAGTCAATAAAGTTTTTTTGATATTTTTTGCTATAGCTGTAACAACAGGAATAGATACGGTATTTCCTATCTGTTTATATTGATTACTTCTGGAAACAATATTATCTATTAGAAAATTAAAGTCTTCTGGAAAGCCTTGTAATCTAAGACATTCTTTTGGAGTTAATTTTCTTATACCTTTTTTGTCTTTTATAATTGGTACATTAACTTACTTTAAGTGATATTTGTGATCTTAAATGATATTCAACTGTGGTTTTTTGAGTTACTATAACTTGCTTGAAATCCAAATTATCTAAAGGATTTTCAATTAGGTTAATAATGGGAATTTCATTCAAATTAAAAATTGCACTTACAATATACTGATGTTTATACTCTGTAGCTTTTTGATATTCATTTTGTGTTAAGCGAAATTTACCTTTTTTTTCTCTAATTCCTTTTACTTCTACTAAGAAGAAATCATTATTTATATCTATCTGAAAATCATAACCATCTCCATAAAGTCTGGCATCTTTTAATTTTCCACCTTTAAATTTATCAAGAGAATTAAAGTTATTTAGAAAAAATAATTCAGCTTCCAAACCTGTTTTTTGTAATTGTTTAAATTTAGATTTAATAATAGGATTTGGCTTTATTAATAAATCTTTAACTATAAAATGTTCCGGTAAATATAGTTTAATTATATCTGCATAATTTTTAACATCCGCATCACCAAATAAAGAATCTATTTGAATTTTTCTATGAATGTATGCGTTACCTTTTTGCCACCAGCCTCTTCGCCCATTATCAGGAAAAAAAAATCAAATAAATCCATTCTATTTTTTACAACACCAGTAGTTTTACAAATTCCTAAACCTACACAATAGTTATAAAAAGCTGTTTTTGTTTTAAAACCAAATTGTGCAATAAAATCGTTGTTAAATTTAGATAAACCATAACCAATAAGATTAAGAATTTCATAGTTTTCGTGTTTATTATCTGTTTTTTTCATATTTATTAGTACGATATATATCAAATTTTATCTAGTTGATAGTTCCAAAGGTTAAGCATTTTTGATAATATCCCAATTCTGTTTATAATTTATAATATCTTGTAGTTTTATATTTGTCAATTCCTCATCAGATAATCTATCAATCCAATTCATTGGAATAATATAACAGATTCCTACTTGTTTATCTACTATCACAAAAAAGTCACAATCTTGAGATGTAATTCTTTTACTTCTATTTCTTTTATTGCTATAATTTATTTCTTGTTCTTCTTTATCTCTATCTTTAAAACTAATATTATTTCCTGTACTAATTCCTTTTATTTGAACTCTCAACAGTGTATCGTTATAATCTATAATTGCATCATATCTGCTGCTTCTAACATCTACACTACTGCAATTAAATCCTGCTAAAATAGCTCTAGCCACAAATATAAATTCAGCACTGTCTCCAGCATTGGAAGTCATAACTCCTGAATTAATATTATTAATGTTTACTTTAAAACCATTTGTGAGAGCAATATATAAACATTTTTCTAGTATATTTTTAAATTCTGTTTTGATAAACTTAAACTTTTGTTTTTTATCCTCAGAAATCATTTTTTCGATTTCGCTAATATTAATTTCTGTTAAATTTTTTAAATTAATATCTTCCGCAATTTCAGAAAAAAAAGTTAAGGTATAAAATTTCTTCAACTCAGACTGTGGTATCTGATATTTTTGAGCAATATCTGCTATCCCTTTTTTTACATAATTTTTATTAATTAATTCTTTTATTAAATCATCTTCATTCATCAATATTTACCCAATATTTTTTAAATTGTATATAATTAGAAAATTAGAATATTATTTTATCATAATTAAAAAAGAAATAATAGTCAATGAAAAAATCAAACATATAGCTATCCTAAAATTAAATTATCTTTAGTTTCATTGTCTAAAACAGTCTCAATATTTTGATAAATAGCTTCTGCTTCCTTTAAGGAATTACCGATACTTGTTAAACCTTGTTTAACAAATTATAAAGATGCACCTATTACATGAAACTCGCTTCCAGTTTTTGAGCTACTATCAAACTCTAAATAGTATTATACAATAGTTTTCATTAAATTTTAGTGTATAAA
>NZ_VRZC01000114.1 GCF_016743215.1 Geminocystis sp. GBBB08 | reverse complement strand
CATTACTCCCTCTTAACCAAAAATTTTAGAATGAAACAGCCCGGCCCCCCTCCCTGTCTTGCCTCCATCAATTTTTTTTCTGTCGAACTAAGGTGTTGATAGTGTCGCAATATATTCCATGCCTAAAAGCGACGATGCTCTTTGTGAGGTTTATTGTAAGGTCTTTTTTATCTAATTTCAAAAAGTCGATTATCAGGTAAATTACTAACGGCTCTTTGTAATTCATTTAGAGATTGATTATATCCAATAATGGCTTGTAAAAAGTTTCCTCTAGCTTCAGTTAAACTTCTTTGAGCATTAATTACATCTGTTTGAGTGCCAACCCCTGCTTGAAAGCGTAATCTTGCTAAACGGAGACTTTCTGCGGCAGTGACAACGGCTTTTTCGGTAGTTTTGATGTTTTCTTGGTTAGCAATCAATGTATTGTAAGAATTTTCTACTTGTAAACGAATTTGGTTTCTCTGATTTCCAAAATTGGTTTCCTCAATCTCCATATTACGAGTTTCTTGATCTCCCCTTGCCTGAGTAATACCTCCATCATATAATCGCCAACGCATTCTTGCACCAACGTTATAACCGTTAGCATTACCTGTAAGGCTTAAAGTATCTGTTAAAGTGTTAGTAAAATTGTAATTAGCAAAAAGGCTTACTTGAGGGCGGGTTTCAGAAAGGGCAATTTGTCTATTTTGTTCGCTAATGTCTCGTCTGACTAATAATTGTTCTAATTCTGCCCTATTTTTATAAGCCATGATAATGCTTTCTTCTAGGGAATAGTGCCAAATTCCGTTTTCTTTTATTTCATCGGCTGCGGTTAATTCTACATTTTGTCCGACGTTTAATACTTCTGCTAATTTTCTTCTTGAATTACGTTGTTCGGCGATGGCTTTGGTTAAGGCTTGATTGGCATTAGCTAAATCTACTTCAGCCTGTAAAACATCAAATTTTGTCCCTAATCCGGCTTGTTCTAATAATTGTGCATCTCGTAAGGTTTGGGAAAAATCTTCAATGGCGGCTTGGGCAATGGCAACTTGAGCATCTCTATTTTGTAACTCATAATAAGCATTACCCGTATTAAATCTAGTTTCTTCTGAGATACGTTCTACTTCTAATTTACTCAAATAAACTTCTTGACGAGAACGTTCAATGTTTGCATTTCTACGACCTCCGTTATACACATCGTAGCCGATCTCGAATTGTCCGAGTAACTGTGTTCTATGCCTAAAAACATCACCACCTTGAGGTGTCGTATCATTTCCATTTTGATTTAATTCTAATTGTCCATCAACAGTAGGTAACTGAGCACCTAAAGAAGCCCTTAAACCATCTTCAGATTTTTGTAACTCAATTCTGGCTACTTGTAAATCCTGATTATTGTGCAGTGCGATTTCAATAGCTTGATCTAAAGTAACAGATTGTTGTTTGTCGATGGTAACTTCTTTCGGTTTTGTGGGAAAGAGCAAAGGGTTAGGATTAGAATTAAATTTAGTGGTATTTTTCCCTGAAGTAACGGGGGTATTTTCTTTTGTGGGAGGATTGTTACTTTCTTGAGCCAAGGTAGGAGTAATATAATTTAAGGCTAAGTAGATAGAAGTAAAGAGAAAAGAAAAACTTTTTTGATAAGACATTAGTATAATATAAAGATTACTTTTAGATAGTGATTATAATTTATTTTTAGTGAGATGGTGATTAACGAATCATTAATTATCGATTATGAGATATTTTAAGCAATACTTTTCAAATTTTAATGGCATTTCACAATCTTACCTGAAATTTAATTAATAATTGACTCTATATTTTAATGTGATTGACGCTGTTTTATCTTAAAATTCTAATGACAGATAATATTTAGTGGAGTTCGGAGTTCGGAATTTGGAGTTCGGAGTTCAGATTAAGTATTTACGTCTGTAAACCTGTAACAACTAGCAAATAGTTATTGACATATTATGGCTCTTGGCTACCTCGCCCTAGTGCTACACGCACATTTACCCTTTGTTCGCCATCCAGAAAGTGATTATGTCTTAGAAGAAGAGTGGTTGTATGAAGCAATCACCGAAACTTATATACCTTTAATCCATGTTTTTGAAGGATTAAAACGAGATGGAGTTGATTTTAAAATCACCATGAGTATGACACCTCCTTTAGTGTCTATGCTTCGGGATCAATTATTACAAGAAAGATACAGCGAACATTTAGAAAAATTACAAGAATTACTTGAAAAAGAAATTGAACATAATGAACATAATGGGCACATTAAATATCTTGCCGAATATTATGCTCATGAGTTCAAGGAAATTCGGAAAACATGGGAAAGATATAAAGGTGATTTAGTCACTGCTTTTAAAAATTTTCAAGATAGTAATAACGTTGAAATTATTACTTGCGGTGCAACTCACGGTTATTTACCCTTGATGAAAATGTATCCTCAAGCGGTATGGGCACAAATTGAAGTTGCTTGTCAAAGTTATGAAGAAAATTTTGGCATTCGTCCTCGAGGAATTTGGTTACCTGAATGTGCTTATTATGAAGGTTTAGAAAGAATGTTAGCCGATGCAGGTTTACGTTACTTCTTAACCGATGGTCATGGCTTACTCTACGCCCGTCCACGTCCTCGTTTTGGCACTTATGCACCAATTTTCACTGAAACAGGAGTAGCAGTTTTTGGACGAGATCATGAGTCATCTCAACAAGTATGGTCATCACAAGTTGGTTATCCGGGTGATCCTGTTTATCGTGAATTTTATAAAGATTTAGGTTGGGAAGCTGACTACGATTATATTAAACCCTATATCATGCCTAACGGTCAACGAAAAAATGTTGGCATCAAATATCATAAAATTACGAGTCGTCAAGCGGGTTTATCCGATAAAGCCTTATATGATCCTTATTGGGCAAGAGAAAAAGCGGCAGAACACGCAGGAAACTTTTTGTATAATCGAATCCAACAAGTTCAACATTTAGCCTCAATGATGCAACGAGAGCCTCTAATAGTATCACCCTATGACGCTGAACTCTACGGACATTGGTGGTATGAAGGACCTCAATTTATTGATTTTCTCTTCCGTAAAGCTTGGTTTGATCAGGATTCATTATACATGATTCATTTAGCAGACTATTTAAAAGGACATCCTACTCAACAAGTGGCGATTCCTTCTCAATCAAGTTGGGGTTATAAAGGTTTCCATGAATATTGGTTAAATCATACCAATGCTTGGGTTTATCCTCATCTCCACAAAGCGGCAGAAAAAATGATTCATTTAGGAACTCTTGAACCCGCAGACGAGTTACAATTACGAGCTTTAAATCAAGCGGCTCGGGAATTATTATTAGCACAGTCTTCTGATTGGGCCTTTATTATGCGTACGGGGACAATGGTACCTTATGCCGTAAGACGAACTAAGAGTCATTTGCTAAGATTAAATAAACTCTATGATGAGATTTTAGCTCAAAAAGTTGATTCAGGCTGGTTAAGCAAAGTAGAAGCAATTGATAATATTTTCCCTCAAATTGATTATCGAGTTTATCGCCCACTTTAATTAAAGATGAGGAGAGGAGGAGACTAGGAGATGAGGAGAGGAGGAGATCAATTTCTTATTCTCTATTCCCTATTTTTTGATCAACATATTTTTTTATCCATTATTAGTATTAAATTTATGACTGAAGAAGCAAAAGCAACCGAAATAAAAGTTAAACCAGAGGCAGGAGAAGTTAAAGCTAAACCTCCTAAAAAAGAGAAGCCTCCAGCTTTAGAAGATAAGCCTTTTACTGAGTTTATGGAACAACATTTCACTCCTACTCTGAAAACTGCTTTAGAAAAACAAGGTTTACAAGATGTACAGTTAGACTTTAAAAAAGCGAAAATTCCCGTTACAGGTTTTGAATCTAATCCTGAATGTTGGCAAGTAAATGGTAACTTGAAAAATCGTCAATTTTCTCTTTATTTTTTTGATGAGGATATTAACGGACAAAAAGCCTTTTCTTGTGCTACTGATGGGAAAAAACCGAGTACCATCGAATCTTTTATGATTGATGAGCGCAAAGCTAGTCTTGATTTAATGGTATTATTTGCTCTGAAGCGTTTAAATGGTCAGAAATGGTTAGCTAGAAATTAAATAATTATATTGGAGTTACCCATCCTGAGCTTGTCGAAGAATCTCAAAACGATTGATTTTTTAGGGAAAAGTGCGTAACTTCTATTTATTACTTTTTATAATCAGCGATCGCCAAGTTAAATGTGGTTGATCGTTTTTTTATAGGCTAAATTTGATAAATATATCTCTAATAAGCTAGTTTGCATTTAAGTCGTCTGGTGATGGAAGGGAAAAGGGAAAAGGAAAGAGTTAAAAGTTAAAACTTTAGATTATTTTTTAGAATTAATAGAAAATGTAAGTTAAATGCGTCTTAGCTTACAAGGCAAGAAGATTTTTTAAAAATAATTAAAAATATGTCCTAATTTTTTTATGGGCGATCGCACTCATCATCAAATGGTTAAATTCTATCTTGCCATGACTCAGGATTGCGATGAAAGTGCATAACTGCCAAGATTAAAATATAATCATCTTCAATGGTATATAAAATTGCATAAGGAAATTTACGGGTTAAACAACGATGAATATTTTTATCAACAATGGCATAACTATAGGTTGAATTTTTGAAAAATTTTAGTTATCTTTAGATAACGAACGTTATTAGGCTTGAACTTCAGTTCAAGGTGAGTTATGGGTTATAAGCAGTTATCCCATTTTTAAATGAATTTTAAAGCTAATAGGAAACGTTGATTAAAATGAACTAAATATGGGGTAAAATTTGATTAATAGATTTTTTTATCTTTACTTATTTCTATTAACTTTTTATGACTATTTGGGTTAACGAACAAAAAGACGGTTGTGGTATCATTCAGGCTTGTATTGCTACCACCAATCAACAACAGGCGGAAGATTGTCATGCTAATTGGGAAAAAGAATTAACACCCCAACAAAAAGAGCAAGGTTGGGAAGTTACCATTAAAACTGTTGCTTCTTGGGATGATGTGCCTGTTAATGCTTTAAAACTCAATTAATCATAAAAATTACATAACTATCAATAGGTAACGATGAATACTTTAGTAATTAATTGTAACTCTGTAGCCTTGACAAACAAACAATTTTTTCAGTTATGTATTAATAATCCCAATGTGAGATTGGAAAAAAATCATCGAGGAGATTTAGTAATTATGACCCCTGTAGGTGATATTAGTAGTAATAGAAATGCTGGTATCATTGCTCAATTATGGTTATGGAATAGTAATTCAAATTTAGGCATGGTTTTTGATTCTTCTGCTGGTTTTATTTTACCAAATAATGCGATTCGATCTCCTGATGCGTCTTGGATTTCTATAGAAAAATGGCAGTTAATTCCTCATGAAGAAAAAGAGAAATTTAGTCATATTTGTCCTGATTTTGTGATCGAACTAATGTCTCCTAGTGACAACCTCAAAGATACTCAAAAAAAGATGAAAGAATATATAGAAAATGGAGCGAAATTAGGTTGGTTAATTAATCGAAAAAACAGTCAAGTAGAAATTTATCGAGAAAATAAAGAAGTAGAAATTTTAAATAACCCTAATAGCTTATCCGGAGAAAATATATTAGTAAATTTTGTTTTAAATATGGAACAAGTTTGGTAGTTTATAGTATTCTATTTATGCTTTAATAGCTGATAGTACTATACTAAATGGTTAATTGTTCACTGTTAACTGTTAAGATGATTCCAGCACAATATTCATCAGAAGAAACTAAATCGCCTTTTTTGGATTGGCGTAAAACCAGTATCATCGGTAAAATTATTGGTTTATTATCAAATTGGCAATCTAGCAGTTATCTTTTAGGTTATCAAGAGATTATTGCTACTATTTTTATTTGTTTAGTAATTATTGCTGCACCCTTTACCAATAACACCCTTTTGGGGGTAATTTTACTTGCTAGTGGTTTATTTTGGGCATTATTAACTATTTCTGAAGTAAAAACGAATCAAATCACTGCTATTCATCTATGGATTTTTGCTTATTGGTTAATTTCAGTGATAGCAACGGCTTTTTCTCCTTTAAAATCGGAAGCATTATCAGGATTAGTTAAGTTTACCCTTTATTTACTTTTCTTCGCTTTAGCCACGAGGGTTTTTCGTCATCCTAAATTACTCTCATGGGTAACAACTTTTTATCTTTTAATTTCCTTAATCGTTAGTGCCTACGGAGTGAGACAGCAATTTATCGGTGTAAAGCCTCTTGCTACATGGAATGATCCCACATCTCCTTTAGCCGATGCTACACGGGTTTATAGTTATTTAGGAAATCCTAATCTTTTAGGCAGTTATTTAATTCCGGCGGTAGCTTTTTCCGTAGCGGCGTTGATTCTTTGGCAAACCTTACCGCAAAAAATCTTCGCTGGTTTTGCTTTAACTATTAATATCGCTTGTATTTATTTTACGGGCAGTCGTGGCTCATGGTTAGCTTTACTTGCCACAGGAATTGTCTTTTTATTGGCGTTTAAATTTTGGTGGAATGAATACTTATCACCTTTTTGGCGTAAATGGTTAATTCCTATCGCTATCGGCAGTTTTTTAGCTTTAATTGGTGTCGGTTCAATTTTTAGTGAAACCTTGAGGCTCAGAATTTTGAGTTTATTTTCAGGGCGAGGTGACAGTAGCAATAATTTTCGGATTAATGTATGGACATCTGCATTTAAAATGTTTCAAGATTATCCCTTAACCGGAATTGGCCCCGGAAATGAAGTTTTTAACAAAATTTATCCTCACTATATGCAGACGAAATTCACCGCTTTAAGTGCCTATTCAATTTTTCTCGAAATCACCCTCGAAACTGGTTTAATCGGCATTATGTGCTTTTTAGGAGTGATTATAGCTACTTTTCAACGGGGAATACGACTCATTCAAAATCTTAAGCCCAAAAATGATCAACAAGCCATAAGGGTAATTGCTTCCCTTGCGGCTATTACTGGTTTAGCTATTCAAGGTTTATTTGATACAGTGTGGTATCGCCCTCAAGTTAATACTTTATGGTGGTTGTGTATCGCTATTGTTGCTTCTTTTCCAGCCTTTAATTCTAAAAGTGAATGATAATGTTAACTGATTTATCCACTAATTTTATCCCCATTGCCATGGTAGGGATTTATTTAGGTATTCTCATCTTAATTGCCGAAATTCTCAGTCGTTATCAAAAAACCGATGCAGAATTAACCCGTAAAATTGTTCACATCGGCACTGGTAACGTTATCTTATTCGCATGGTGGTTAAATATTCCCACTTCTGTCATTCTTCTTGCTTCTATAGTTGCTTCCCTAGTAGCGATCGCATCATATTTTTTACCCATATTACCAAGCGTTAACGGAGTAGGAAGAAAAAGTTTAGGTACATTATTTTACGCCATCAGTATTGGTATTTTAACTGCTTTATTTTGGCAAAATGGACAAAAACAATTTACGGCTATGGGAATTTTAATCATGAGTTATGGCGATGGCATGGCGGCATTGATTGGGCAAAAATGGGGAAAACATCCTTATCAAATATGGGGAAATAAAAAAAGTTGGCAAGGCTCATTAACCATGACATTAGTTACTATATTAGTAGGAATAATTATGCTCAATTTAGGGAGTAATTGGCAATGGGAAAATTTAATTATTGCCTTGAGTGTGGGAATTTTTGCAACCATATTAGAAACAATATCTATCATCGGCATTGATAATTTAACCGTGCCTGTCGGTAGTGGAATTATGGCTTATTATTTACAACAAATGTTAACTTTAAAGTAGGTTGAGCAATGCCCAAAATTAAGCAAAATTATTGATTCTTTATTACCTAATTTAGTTGTCGTAGTCGAGAAACCTTTACTCAATATATGGAAGTACTGCAAAGTATTCATAAGGGCATGGTAGCTGATGAATATTTCTTGATTTATGTAGTGTTTCCCTTAATCCCCATATGGATACTTACTCCGAAAGTACTATAGCCCATCACGGAGAGGAAAATTACCAAGATGAGATCGCCAGATTAACAGGGAAAAAAGAAAGATGGAAAAAGTCCCTTGAAAGAATGGTTAGATAATCTTAGCGATGCAAAAACAAGAGCAAAAATAAAAGCGAGATTAACTAGAGTGACACTAGGAAATTTAGGAGATTATAAATCAGTAGGTGATGGAGTTTGTGAATTCAGAATAAACTATGGGAAAGGTTACAGAATTTATTTTGCACAAATTGGTACAATAATTATAATTCTTTTGTGTGGAGGTGATAAAGATAGTCAAAAAAAAGATATTCAAGAAGCAAAACAATATTGGTTAGATTATAAAAATAAATTATAAAAAGAGTTAAAACAATGGCAACAAGCAACAATTATCATCAATATCTTATTGAATCTTTAAAAGATAAAACTGAAGCCGCAAATTATCTCTGGGCAATTTTACAGGAAGAACAAACCGAACCGCAATTGTTAGAAATTGCTCTTAACAACATTTTAGAAGCACTAGGAACTACTTGTTTATCAACCGAAGAAATTAAACAACAAAAAGCGAAAATTAATCAACTATTAAATCAGTCAGGAAGTGCAGTTATTTATAGTTTAGCTGAGTGGTTACAAAAATTAGGTTTAGAATTAAGTGTAAATATTAATAATCAATCGAAATTATTAATAAGCTCACAAATATCTAACGATAATTTAAAAGTCTTGATCTAATTTTATCGCCATGAGATTATTGTAGGTGAGTGTTTCTGTACTATTTTAGGGAAAGTATTGATAAATAAGAGGTTTAATTTTATTTTATTTATTTGCGTAAGTCCTGACACTATTCAAACTTTTTTAATGAAACTATTATGTTTAACATTGCCCTCAAACAAGAAGATTATTTAACCTATATTTTAAAAGACTTAGAAACCAATTCTCGGTTGGAAATTGTCCCCGAAAAAGGAGGAATTGTGATAGATTGGACAATCCAAGGACAAAAAATTTTATATTTAGATCAAGAAAGATTTAAAAATCCTCAGTTAAGTGTTAGAGGTGGTATTCCCATTTTATTTCCTATTTGTGGTAACTTACCTGATAATATTTTTCACTATCAAAACCAACAATATATTTTAAAACAACATGGTTTTGCTAGAGATTTACCTTGGGAAGTAATCAGTCAATCTACGGATACTTCTGCCAAACTTGTTTTAGCTTTAAAAAGTAATGCAGAAACTTTGAAAGTTTATCCCTTTGAATTTGAGTTAAAATTTACTTATAAATTAGAAGGAAATAAGTTAACTATTGAACAATTATATGAAAATAAATCAGGAGAAAAAATGCCCTTTTCTGTGGGTTTTCATCCTTATTTTTACTGTAACGATAAAAGTAAATTAAAGTTAGAAATTCCTGCTGTTGAATATACCAATAAAAGTGGTGATAAAACTTATCCATTTTACGGAGAGTTAGATTATTCTGAAGAAGAAATAGACATTGCTTTTACCACAATAAACGCCCAAAAAACATCTTTTCTTGATGGTAAGCGTAATTTAAAAGTTGATATTTCTTACAGTAATTTATTCTCTACTCTAGTATTATGGACTTTGAAAGATAAAGATTTTATTTGTGTTGAGCCTTGGAGTTCGCCTCGTAATAGTATCAATACAGGAGAACAATTAAACTATTTAAACCCTCAAGAAATTTACGAAGCAAAGATAACTATAGAAATTTCCTAGTTTAACTGAAATATTGTAAGATTAAGATTGTGTTGGTAACTCAAAAGTAATATTTTTAACCTCCCCTGATTTACCCAATTCTTTCTGTTTTTCATCATTCACAGTTACAAATAAACCTCCAGCATTACCCGCACGAATAGTAACTCTTTGTTTACCATTCCATTGTTTTTCTAATCCTTTAGTGAGGATACCCTCAAAAACAGGTTTTTCATCCACAATAATTTTCACCCAAGAGTCTTCTTTTACCGTTACTTTCACAACTATTTCCGTCGGAGTAGGAGGTTTTTCTTCTTTTTTCTCCACAATGGGTATTGCTTCAGGAGTCGTATTTATAGGAGTATTATTTGTTGGGGGAATTTTAGTTTCAATTACTTGTTTTTGTGGTATTTTTATTTGTGTAAATTGAGAAGATTCTAAAACACTGCTTAAACTTCTAATGGAAAAAAATAGTAAAAGAAAATAGAAAAAATATAAATGTTGAGGCTTAAAATTTAGAGGAATTTTAAAGTAAAATGACCGTAAAGAAGATTTTTTTTGATATACTTTTTTATTTAATTCTATGGAAAATTGCTGACTAATGTCTTCTCCATTAAGTTTGAGAAAATTAGCATATTTTTTGATTAGTTGTCTCGTAAAAAAAGGCTCAGGTAAATGGTGTAAATCTCCTGATTCAAGAGCGTTAAGAATACTGAGAGGAATATGCAGTTGATTTGAGATTAAATCTTTTTCAATATTTCTTTCAATTCTTGCCTGTTTAAGTTCTACACTAATTAATTCTAATTGTTGTTTTCTTATTTCGTTATAATCGGTGATTTCTTTTTGAGTTTTCCTAAAGAATTTCATAGTTAAATTTATTCCTCCCTTCAATAATTTAATTCTTTGATATTTCTTTAATAGTTTTTTTTAAATCAGAAATTTCTGGTACAGTTAGGCTACGATATTTACCTGATGATAAGGAAGCTATTTTAATATTACCAATAGCTTTTCTGTGTAAACTAATGACAGGATAACCAAATAATTCTGCTATTTTGCGAATTTGACGATTTCGCCCTTCTCGTAAGATTATCTCCATCTGAGTTTGATTATTACTTCTTTTATTGATAGTAATTTCTGTCGGTAAAGTTTGTTTTCCTTCCCACATAAATCCTTGAACCCATTGTTCTATAATTTTATTAGGTATATTACCTTCAAGAGTTACAAGATAAGTTTTCGGAAGATCATAACTAGGATGAGTTAATTTCACAGTTAATGAACCATCATTAGTTAATAATAATGCACCAGTGGAATTGCGATCGAGTCTGCCCACCGGGTGTATTCCTTTGCCTGATTTAAGATAAGAGGGTAACAAATCCATAACTGTTTTTCTTCCTTGGGGATCATCACAAGTACTAATGTATCCTTTAGGTTTGTTTAACAAGAAGTAAACTAATCGAGGACGATAATCACTACTTAATATTTTACCATCAACTTCTATAGTATCTCTGGCCACATTAGCTTTATCTCCTAACTGAATGTTAACGCCATTGACTTTCACTCTTCCTTCCACAATCATGGTTTCGGCTTCTCGGCGGGAGGCAATTCCCCATTCTCTTAAAATTTTTTGCACTCTTTCTGACATTTATTTTTTCTTTCTTCTTTATCTTAATGATCAATAGTGAATTTTTAGTTTAACTTGAAATGTTGTAAAAATTATTTTATTACATTTTTTAACACAAAGTTTTATAAACCAGAATGAAAAATTTGGCTATGGCCATGGAGGTTTAAGATATAATTTTATGATTTGTCCAACACCTTTAGATCAGTCAGTGAGCGGTAATTTACTATTTAATTAAAGATTTAGATCTATGAACAATTCTAAAATAAAAATAGGTTTAAAAAATAACCTAGATAAATTATTATTTGTTTTTGCTACATCCTATCTCATGCTAGTCGCCGGATGGTTTTGGAAACACCAACAACAAAAAGTCTCCTCATCATCGGTAAATGTAGATAACTCCATTCCACAATCTACCAGTAATCAGACTCAAACTTTAGCTCTTCAAAACGAAATATCATCTAATAACACTAAAAATTTTCCGCCTCAAAATATCCCCCCCCATCCATTACCAATACCTATTGTTTCTTTACCTCCCACTAGCGTAAATTCTAATACCCCAACTAATACTTTAACTATTCCTCCTCTACCAAATACTAATACGAATAATTCTCTACCTTACCCTCCTCCCGTATCATCCTTACCTATCTCACAACCTCCCCAACCAACTTTATCCTCCTCTCCTTCATTTGCTTCTACTTCCACCATTACACCCCCTCCCATCGAAACAAAAATTCCTTCACCCCCAAAATTAACAAAAGTGCCAACTATTAATACTTTAATCACAAATACTGATAATAAAAACACAATTCCTAATCTTAATACTGATAATAATAAAGTTACCGATGTTCTGGCGATCGCCAAAGAAACACCTATAGAAACAAATTATAACTATAAATTAATTGGTATTGTGGAATTAGGAAATAGTGGCAGTGTTGCTTTATTCAATATCAATAATCTTACCGAGAAAGTTCTCATTGGTAATGAAATAGGTACTACAGGATGGGTATTAATGGGCATCAATGGCACACAAGCAATAATTAGTCATCAAAATCAATCAGTGTATCTAAGAGTGGGAGAAACATTCTAGGAATATAATCAAAATTAACTTAACATTTATTTAACTATTAATATTATGGGTATATTTGAAGATTTTACTTTCTTTTTAGAATCTCGTTTAGAAGACTTTTTACAAAATAATCCGCAGTTAAATTTAACAATTATTGCCCAAGAATTAAATACACAAAAACAAGATACTATTAAATCAATTACTCGTTTAGAATTAGAACAAAAAAAAGTTGAAAATGATATTTTAAGTTTAGGTAAAGAAATTCAAATTTGGTTTGATCGCATGAATAAAGCCGAGAAATTGAGAAGGTTAGATTTAGCGAAGGAAGCCGAAAATAGAAAAAATTTATTATTAAATCAAGGTAATTTACTTTGGCAAGAAATGGAGAAAACAAAAGAAAAAATTATTAAAAATAAAGAGTTGTTAATTTCTTTAGAAACAAAAGAACAAGAAGTTAATTTAAAAATAGCCCAATTAAAAACTAAAGAACAAAACAATTATAAACGAACCAATGATTATAATAAATATTCATATTATAAC
>NZ_VRZC01000113.1 GCF_016743215.1 Geminocystis sp. GBBB08 | reverse complement strand
AGGCGATTTCCGTAGCGTAGCGTTGCTTGTCGTTGAAATAGGCTGGAACAGTAATTACTGCTTGATTAATTTTATTTTTCTTGCCCATACTTTCTTGATAGGCTTGAGCATTTTTAACCACTTGTTTGATAATTTCTGCGGCTATATCTTCTGGTTGATACTCTTTACCGCCAAGCCAGATAGATATATTTTGCTCATTATCTGTGGAAGGAGTAATTTTATAACCAACTCTTTTTATCTGTTGCTGTACAATTTCATCGGAAAAACTACGCCCTAATAAATTTCTGATACCAGTAATTACGTTTTCAGGGTCTTGTAATAGTTGATTATAGGCTTCTTTTCCCACTATGAAATTATTATCACGAAAGGCAACCACAGATAGAACTAATGCACCATCTTTTCCTTGCACCACCTGAGTTTCTGCAAATTTAAAAGCTGCTATACAGTTGTTTAAACCAAAATGAATACCGACAATATTTCCCATAATTAAACCTCCCCATTAAATAATTCTTAAAGCCTTATATATTTCTCGAAAATCAGGTTCATAAGGACAAATTTCATAAGCCCATCTTCCTAATTGTTGCAATGTTTCCCAATCTAATTCTTTGGCTTTTGCACCATTTAAAGCAATCTCAATGCAGATAGAAGCAACTAAATGTTTTATCTCTCGATTCGATGAATATTTAGCTTTTCTTACGGCATCTTCAAAGCGATTTTGTTTCATTAATCTATCAATTTCTTGAGCTTCTATACTATATTCAAGACGACTCATTAAGTCAACCACTAAAGCATTATTATAATCAATTTTTTGTACTTCCTTTAGCTTATTAATAGCTTGAGAAAAAGATAGTTTTTCATCGGCTACTTGTTGAGAAATTTCCCTTGCTTTATATTCTGCTAAATAACTAGCAGATTGACTAGACTTTAATAAATCATACCAAAATTGAGCAAATTGTAAATGTTCGTTAAAGTCTTCAATTTTTTGTCTTTGTTTTTCACATAATCGGTTAATTTCTTGAATCCAATCTTGATTATTCTTAATCTCAGTTTGGGCTTTTTGTAAGCAAGTTTTTGCTTTTTTCCATGAGTTATTTTGTAAATGATAACAACCTTCATAATAATTCACTAACTGATAAGCAAATTTTTCTACTTCTGATAAGGGAGTTAAATTAGGTTTAATTTTTATACCCCTTTCTATATCATTTTTTAAACAAGCTGATACGGCTAATCCCCAATGGGTAAATAACATTCCTAAGTTATTTTTTGTCAAGGTAACATTTTTTAGTTGGGATTTATGCTGTTGATAAAATGCAGGAGTGATGAATATTTCTTGAATTTTTACTCCTGCATTCGGTGGATTTCCCATTAACTCAATGGCTAACATTTCTCTGCGAAAAATATCCCTTAATTGATAATATTTATTTAAGTTATTGTCTTTATATTTATCAATGGTATTTTCTACTATTTTGATTAACTCCTGTTTGGTTTTTTCATAGTCAATGGGATTACTTCCTAACCAAACTATATTTTGTAAAATCGGATTTTGTTGAATATTTACTAATCCTGTCGCCCATACTGCTATCCATTTTTCCAGATAATTTTTATCGATTTGAGCTTGATAATAAAGTGCGATCGAGATATTATGTAAATTAGTAATTGTTGGATTGTGTTTAAATTCTTTTTCTAGTTGATTAATGATTGTTATTAAATCAAAAGATTGCCATAATTGACGTTGTAAAGCAGGTTTAATATGTCTGTTTAAATTAGCCTCAATATTGGCATTATAACCATACTTTTGAATAAAATTTTCGCAAGAATTTTTGGCTTCTTGATACTTTTCTTCATTAACTAAATTTTCAATTTGTTGAATAATTTGTAAACGATTTCTTTGAATCAAAGTTTTTAAATCTTCTTTTTGTTGATTGACTAAAGGATGATGAATTTGTCTCCATTCTTTGATTACTTTTTCCCAATCATTTTTTTGTAGATAACAAAATCCTCGTAAATAATTAACATTTTCTCCCGTCAATTTTTCTAAACAAGATAAAGCGGAAGAATAGTTATTTTCTCTGATATAAATGATCGCTAAACGATAATTAGCAGAGTCTAAACTAGGTAGATGAGATAACGCCAATTGATATTGTTTTTTTGCTAGACTCAAGTTATCAATTTTTTCTGCTAGTAACCCTTGTCGATACTCACTTTTAGCATTAATAATAGTGTCTAATTTTTGCTTTAATTCTTCTCCATCTTGACGGCTAAATTTTGCCAACATTAATTGTAATTTATTTTGAGCTTTAATAAACTCTCCCTGTTGAGCTAAACTTTTTGCTTCTATTAGGGTGTTGTCATACTCTATTTGCAATTGAATTAAATTTTCTAATTCCCTAATTTCTGTGGTTACGGTAACTGATTTATAAATTTTTTCTGCTTGTAAAAGATAAGATAAACCTTGCTGATAATATCCTTTTTCTTTTTGATTTTTTCCTTCATTATAAAGAGACTGAAATCGATTTCTACTGTCAATTTTATCTTTTAAAATTTGCTCTTTAACTACATATTCAGTTTCATAAAAAAGTTGATTAGACTTAGTAAAAAAATCAAGAGCTTGAGTAATAATTGTACTGTCAAAAGGATCGTTTTTATCTAATTCCATAAGTGCTTTTCCTTGACTAGCTAAAGATTCCGCTCTTTGTAACTGCATTTTCCATGAAGTTAATTGCTTATCAACCTCAGATAATAAATTTTTTATGGTAAAATCTCTCACTAATTGTTCACGCCATGAGGGATTCTTTTTCCACAATTTTTTAATTTCTTCTGCTATTTTGATAGCTTCTTTTAGTTTCTTAAGTTGAGCTTTATTTTTAGCCTGACTAAATTTTGTTTGACTAATTTCACTATTATTAAAAACTGTTTTCGTTTTATCAAAAATGTCAAATACACCCATAGTTTTAACCTCTTGAATAGACTAATTATTAAAATTGTTTACAGGATTCCTGCAAATTAGGAATTAAAATTAATTGCCCAATTTCTAAATTTTGCGGAGAAGTGATACTCGGATTTGCTTCCGTAATTAAATGCCATGCACTGCCGTCACCATAAAAACGTAAGGCTAACATATAAAGAGAATCTCCTGATTTAATCCGATAATTAAAACCGCCACACCCGTTTAATTTTGGTTTTGTTTCTTCTACATTATCAACATTAGTAACATCTTGATTTGCTTGTTTTTGCAGGGCTTCTAAACTAGCATCATAGTTATTTTTAGCAATTAAATAACCGCTATAACTGCCCACTAAAATACCAATGAATAATAAAATTAATAATAAAGAAATAAGCCATTTTTTATTACTAGGTTTATTTTCTAAAATTGGCAACTGTTTTAACATCCGAATTGTTGATAAATCTGTATCACAATTAGGACAAATATTCGTTTCAATTTCAGTACGATCGCACACTGGACAAATTAATTTTTCAGTCATAAAAACTCCATTATTTGTTATTTTGTATGGTGGGTGGTGTATTGCCTTATAATTAATATTTAGGTAACAAATAAAGTTAATTTAAGCTCTAAAAAATTGAAAAATATTACCAATAAAACTTAAAATAGGTTGTACTATTGCCCAAATAAACTCAATAAATAAACTTAAAATGCCCCATTTATAACTTTTTTTTGCCTTTTCTTTTTTATCTAAATTCATAATTTTTTTCAAAATTGTCAGGGTAAAACTGAATTTTATTTAATCGCTTTAGCCGATTTTAGCTATTAGCCTTGTCAATTTATTGCAAGGCGATTTATTGATAAAAACCCTTGTCTCGCAAAGAAATAAATTTCATTGCTAATAGCGTAACTCTACTAAAGTGAGTTAATTTCATTTCAATTACTGATATTAACGGGTTAAACCAGTGGCGATCGTACCTGTGGGTAAATCTTGATCGAGATACTCCCGTACTTCTTGGATTAAATCTGGTAAAATCCTATCGGCGGTTGTTGTGTTTCCCCGTTGAATGGCATCTAATTCGGTGTAGAATTTATTTTCTAATACCTTGCCGTGCGCTGGTGCAATACGATTTGCACGAATGATGCCTAATTGAACTAACATTAGAATATGGACTAATTGAGGTAAATTCTCATATTCTTGTTTTGCTTCTTCGGTTAAATGTTGCATTGCAGAGAAATTCTTAGTTTCTAAGGCTTGTTTCATTTTTGGAATGAGAATATTTAAACGATTAATTTGATCATCATGGAGAAAGTGACGACAATATTCAAGGGCAAATTCAAAATCTGCTAGATACATTTTTGTATTACTAACATCTTCTGAAGCAAAATTCTGCAACTCATTTAGTTTTTCTTGGGCTACTTCTAGTCGATCGCGCTGTAAAACTCCGTTAAGATAAATTTGATTAGATGCCCTTACTATCTCTCCAGCTAATTGATTGGCACTTTGTACCCCATATTCCGTTAAGACACCCTCTTCATTAAGTTGAGAGATAGCTTTTTCAACATCTTGGTTGATTTTTTCATCCTGATTACCACGAGAAAAACTACCACTAACCTTCACGGATGGATTATTAGCTAAACAAGCTGTAATTTGTAATGCAGAATTTTGTTCATCTAATTCCGCATAAACTTTAACTTCAGTACCTTTACGATAAGGTTGATCTAAAGCCAACCACATATCGCCAATACGCTCATCATTTTTGGTGAAATCAATACCCTCTTTCACTTTATCAGGGCTAAAAAACTTAAAATGGATTAATTCTTGCCCATCGGCTTCGATTTTAAAAGTGTGACTTCTTTGATGAATTGGTAAGAATTCCCCTTGTTTAATTAATGGAAAACGAGGCTCGTCCACTAATTCGATACAATAATCACGGGATACAGTGCCGACAATTTCTGTTACCCCTGCCGAAACAATACCCGCACCTTCAGCAACGGCATACATCGGGCGAGGATGCACCACCACTTTATCACGACCAAAAGCCTTTTTGACTTCCTCTTGTACTAAGGGTATCTGACTTGAGCCTCCCACCAACAAAATAATATCGATTTGATCTTCAGAATCACCAGAATATTTGATAGCATCCCGACAAATTTTAATACTACGGTTGACTAAGGGTAAAATCATCGCCTCAAACTCACTGCGAGTAATCTTGACACTAACGGGTATCGCCATGCCAAACTCATCGAGAAGGGGAGTCGAAGGATTAACCATCGCTTCGGTTTTGCTACTCAAGTCAATTTTTGCCCTCTCTGTTGCCATTTTCAAATCCGCTTTAAACTGCACTCGCTGATAATAAGGCATCTTACCGATTAAGCTGTCAATACTGTCTAAACCTTCTTCCTTCGCTACCTTCTGCTTCACTAACTCTGCTAATTTATCATCAATATCATCACCCCCTAACCACAAATCCCCAGCTTTACCTGACTCTATAAACTGACTACCTAAAACAGTCAGTAAACATGAGTCAAAAGTACCACCTCCAAAGTCATATACCAGAATAGTTTGTACATCATCGCTATTAGGGTTAAAACCGTAGGAAATAGCGGCCGCAGTAGGCTCAGGCAATAAAATTGGTTTTCCCAAACCTGCTCTGATAGAGGCGATTTCCGTAGCGTAGCGTTGCTTGTCGTTGAAATAGGCTGGAACAGTAATTACTGCTTGATTAATTTTATTTTTCTTGCCCATACTTTCTTGATAGGCTTGAGCATTTTTAACCACTTGTTTTAAAATCTCAGCGCTGATGTCTTCGGGTTGATATTCTTTTCCTCCTAACCATACCGAGATACTATTTTCTGTACCCTGACCGGATTGAGTGATTTTATAACCAAAGTTTTTTAACTGTTGTTGCACTACTTCATCACTGAAACCACGCCCCATTAAGCGTTTAATGGAGATAATAACATTTTCTGGATCTCGCTTTAAATCTTTATACGCATCCCTTCCGACGATTAAGTTATTATTTGATAAACTTACTACTGATTTTACTAAAAATCCATGTTGAGGATCACTAACCACTTGAGTTTTTTCCCATTTAAACGCCGCTACAGAATTAGTTGTACCTAAATCAATTCCAACGAAATTTCCCATATTTTTACGAATTTCACTATTTAATTTTTATTCCCTATTTATATATCAGTAGAGAAATGAAAATTTATGCGCTTTTTTCAAAAAAAAACTTGTAGGGTGCAAAATTTGTGAAATAAATGCTATTTGGTAACAATTTATTGATTTTCTCTTGTCAATTTATCTGCCATTTGTTTGGTTAAAGTAATTAATTCTGTGGGAACTAACATTACTGTTGTGGTATTATTTTCAGCTCCAATTTCTGTTAAAGTTTGTAACCTTCTTAATTCTAACGCTATGGGATTATTCGACATTTGTTGACTGGCTTCTGATAACATCACAGATGCTTCTTTTTCCGCTGCGGCTTTGATTAAACGAGATCTTTTTTCTCTAATTGCTTCGGCTTCTTGTGCCATTGCCCGTTGCATCGATTGAGGTATTTCTACATCTTTCATTTCTACTCTTTCGATGATTACACCCCAAGGTTCAGAAATTTCATCGACAATTTCTTGAATTTGAACATTCATTTTATCTCGATTACGGAGAATGTCATCAAGAATATTTTGACCTAATACATTGCGTAAAGTAGTCATGGCAGCTTGATAAACGGCTGATGTATAATCTTCGATTTTATTTATCACACGTTCTGGATCTAAAATGCGATAATACAATACAGCGTTGACTTTTACCGTAACACTATCGGCAGTAATGGTTTCTTGAGATTTTATTTCGACAGTTTTCGTACGAATATCAACTTTGGCTTTTTGGTCAATTAATGGTATTGTCCAATATAATCCTGGCCCTTTGATACTATTCATTCTACCCAGTCGAAAAATTACCCCTCTTTCATATTCTCGATCAATTTTAAAACCCGTTAGAGCAAAAATGACGACGGGGATAAGTATTGTGAAGATTCCTTCCATAATTAATAGGGAGCTTTTAACTGTTAACAGATTTGTTATTTCTCATTTTATAAGTTATTTCCTCTAAAGATAGGAAGAATTGATCCTTAGTACTTAATACTTAATAATTGATGCTGATTATTTAACCATCATAACTTTATTTATAGCGTTTTTCATTATGGTGAGATCTCTATAAATCTTGCTAACAATGGGATGACTGCCCCTTGCCGGTACTTCGCTTATGGGAAAATTGTGATATTTTTTCAATTAAGTTTAATTATTTCCCATGGCAACTAAAATAACAATACCAAAAATAAGACGATACCAGACAAAAACCCAAGTATCTTGTTTCTGTAAAAAACGAATTAACCATGCAATGGCAAGGTAAGAAAAAATCCAGGAGGAAATTAAACCCACAGTCAGGGGGATAGCATAAGAAATTTTTAAACCTTGCTCAAAAACATCTTTTAATTCCACTAAACCGGCTAAAGTAATAGCTGGAATACCCAATAAAAAAGAAAAACGAGCAGCAGTTGCCCTTTCTAAATTCATAAATAAACCAGCAGTAATCGTTGAGCCTGAGCGAGAAACCCCTGGTATAATAGCAAGAGATTCTGCTAATCCCATTAAAATGCCATCTTTTGTTGATAATTGGTCAAAATTTCGCTGATGACTGCCAATTTTTTCTGCCATACCTAATAAAATCGCCATCACAATAGAAGCTATCGCAATAGTAGTTAAACTGCGAAAAGGAGAATTATCTAAATCTGGCACTAAAATTTTTAAACCTAAGCCAAATATTATGATCGGAATTGTACCAATAATGATACCTAGACCTATTTTAAATTCTTGAGCTTGATAATTTTTGGTTTTAACCGCTTTCAAAATACCCATGCTTAAATCTTTTAAATCTTGACGAAAATACCATAAAACCGCCACAATACTTCCTAATTGAATAATAGCGGTAAAAGTTACCCCCGGATCACCCCAACCTAAAGCAACTGGTATCACTTTAAGATGTGCCGTGCTACTAATAGGTATAAATTCTGTTAAACCCTGTATCAAACCGAGAATCAAGGCTTGAAAAATATTAAGATCAACGGAAGAAGTATTCGTTATGGTGTTGTTATTTTGAGCGACAATGAGGGGTTGAGAAAAGAAAGCGAGTAACAATCCCCCCATAACACCAGAAATTAAGGTATGAATTTGCGATTTTGATTTAGACATTCACTCACAGTGGTAATTATAGCAACGAGTTTTAGATTATATCTCTTTTTGCACTTGTGCTACCTTTTCTAATTTTCCTTGTTGTTGATAGATAATTTTCGCTTTTTCTAACATTTCTTTGGCTTCTGGTTTTCTACCTCTATCTTTTAATAGTAAACCTAAACGATGATAACCATAAGGATTTTGTGGTGCTAATTCAATAAAACGGCGATAAGCCACAATCGCTCGAAAATAATCTTGTTTTTGTTCTAAAATTCTAGCAGTACCGCCGTAGGCTTGAATCGATTGATTATCTAATGCTGAGGCTTTTTGATAAGCTAAAAGGGCTTTATCCCAATCTTTTTGTTGCTCATATACCATTGCCATTTTTAAGACAACTTTGGGATTATTCGGCTCATTTGCTTCTAAAATCTTTAATTGTTCTAATCCTTGCTCCGATTTTTCCTCTTTAAAATAGGCTGTTGCTAATTTTAATCTTAAATCATCATTGTTCGGAAATTTGGCGATCACATTTTCTAAAAAAGCAATGGCTTCAGTATTTTTATTTTGCTGATAAAGAGCCGTGGCCATCATATCATATGCAGTTTCATTCTTACTATCTAAAGCAATAATCTGTTGATAATAACCTTCTATCGGGCTATAGTCACCATTTCTGAGGAATAAAACTCCTAAAGCAATTAAATTATCTGGGTTTTTAGGTTGTAGGGCAACAGCCCTTTGATAGGCATTTATCGCCTGAGAATTATCGCCAATTTGAGCAAAACTATAACCTAACGCGGTATAAAAATCACTATTATCAGGGGCAAGAGAAATAGCTTGTTGATAAGCATTAGCCGCCGATTTATAATCTCCAAGAGAAGCGTAGAGATAACCCATACCAGAAAATATTTTCGCATTCCCATTATCTATGGTAGCCGCTTGACGATAGATAGAAAGTGCATTGTTGAAGTCACCAATCGTAACGTATTGTTTACCTTTTTGCAGTAAATTATTTAACTCTTGTCGTTGTTGGGAATTTAATTTTGTTGATACTGTGGGCGAATTTTGAGCTTGTGCTGATAAATCTATGGGGATTAAACCCATACCTCCTATAAGTAAAGAGACGATTATTTGAGGGATAATTAGTTTATACACTCCGTTTTTAACCTCCGTTAAACTTAAAGAATCTTAATATTAGCACGAAAAAAGTCTATAGGCAATTAAACTAAAATTGATTAATACTAAGTTCTTCTCTTAGTACAAAAAAATGCCTAAAGTAATTGATATTAGACAATAAGTAATCATTATTAAGATGGACAATTTTAAAGCTAAAGAAAAAGTTTTCGCCTTATTATTAATGCGATTTAAAGTTACCCCAAAAGATTCCTTAGAGATAACTAACCAATGGTTTAATAATTATCCTGATAAAGATTGGCTTTTTTTAGAAACTTGTTTACGCAATCATTTAGTCAGGTTAGAAAATAATCAATTAATCAATTTATATGAAGAGCGTATCATTAAAATCGTTAATGATCTCAGGGGTAATAAAGGCTTAGAAATTAAAGATCGAAAATATCGTTTAACAACTTATCCTTTATGTTTTATTGGCTCTGAAGCGGTAAAATGGATGGAAAAAAATTATATCATATCAAAATCAGAAGCCATTACATTAGGACAAGAATTAATGGATTTAAAAATTATTCACCATGTAACCGATGATCATAATTTTAAAAATGACTATTTATTTTACCGTTTTTATCTTGATGAATAAGATGAGGAATGAGCAATTATTTCACGCTACTAAAGATAAATTGTTTTTAGATACCACCTCTTTATAAAAGTTTCTTAATTGAGCCGTTGCACAACTCCAGCCCCATTTTTCTGCCTCTAAACGAGCATTTTGCCTTAATTGCTCTCTCTCTTCTTTATCACCTAATAAACGAGTAGTAGCAGCGATCGCACCATCAGCCTCATCAGGATTAAACATATAACCATTAACACCATCAGTAACAATATCAGGAATTCCTCCCCGTCTAGCCGCAACCACTGGGCATCCTGCCGCCATAGCTTCTAATAAAACTAATCCTAAAGTTTCGGTGGAAGAAGGAAAAACAAAAGCATCTGCTGAAGCGTAAGCTGCCCCTAATTCTGATCCATGTAAATAACCGACAAAATTTGTGTTAGTATTAGCAAAATGTGTTTCTAATTCTGGTCTAGCTGGACCATTTCCGACAATGGCTAATCTAGCTTCTGGAATACTCTCTAAAACGGGCTTAATCTTATCAATTTCTTTTTCAGCCGAGACTCTACCCACATATAATAATAATGGTGCTTCAGGATGTCCTTGAGATAGTTTATTTCTCATGTGAGACGAAGCTAAACTAGGGTGAAAAGAATCTGTATCAACCCCCCGTTGCCATAAATCAACTCTTTCGATACCATGACTAATTAATTCATTTACCATAGCGGTAGAAGTACAAAGATTTAATTGTGCTTGGTTATGGGCTAATTTCAGTAATTCCCATAAAATTCCTTCAAAAGCACCTAAATTATAATGATGAAGATATTGAGGTAAATGAGTATGATAAGAAGCCACAAGAGGAATGTTAAGTTTTTTTGCGTAGTAAATTCCTCCAACCCCTAAAACTGCGGGGTTAACCACATGAATTAAATCAGGTTTAAATCTTTGTAAGGCAAAATTAATCGAAGGGTTAGGAATTGCTAATTTTAATTCGGGATAAAGGGGTAAGGGAATGCCTTTAATACCGTTAATTCTTGCTCCTTTATATTCTTTTAAACCGCCTTCAGGAGAGAAGATTAACACCTCATCTCCTTGTTTTTGTAGATGCTCAACGGTATGTTTTAAGCGGGTAACAATGCCGTCAACTTTGGGCAAAAATGTTTCAGTAAATAGGGCGATACGCATAAATAATTGATAGTGAATAGTCAATAGTCAATATTAACTAATCAATATATCACTACTGGCACAATTTACTCTTTTGGTTCTTATTTTTTTTATTATCTTTAATTAAAGTAAATTCCCTTAAGCAAAGAAACCTAACTCCTTTATTTGCTAAGTTTCTATTCCATGGCGATCGCATAAATAGGATCGGCTCAAAAAGTCTATCGATTAGGGAGACTCTTATGACTCTTATGACTAGGAGAAATACTGAAAAATCAAGGTTTTGATGTTATTAATATATTCTTTTAGTCTATTTATAATCAATAAAAATAAGGTCAAAAGTGTTAAGTTTTTGAGTAAAAATCACTAAAACTGTGCACTTTTTTGTTAATGTAGTATTTCTAAACTCTTGATTTTAATAGCTTTCTGATTCCCAACAGCAACCCCTAAGTAGCATTGACATACTCGCCTGTTACAGCTTCAGCTTTACGGGCGATTCTGAACAGCCAATTACTTGACCATTACTCCACTGAAACAAACGTGCGTTGTACAGGGTTGCTAGGCTCAACAACTAACGTCATTGATGTATCCTGATTTCTCAAATCTGTTATTTCAGACTTAGCCGTAACTTTCTGATGTTCTACCAGTAGCTTGGATGGACTAATTCCAAGAATTTCTAGTCCTTTTTTGCCAATATTAATTGATGCTTGATTGTCTGAGTCTGCGATGAATCCGCAATTAGTACAAACAAATTTTTCTTTATTTCTACTAGCGGAGTCAACATGACCACAATTTGAACAAGTTTGAGATGTGAACTTAGGATTAACTTTTAAAACTATACAGCCAAACTTCTCAGCTACCGACTGTATTTTAAGTATTAATTCTCCCCAAGAACAATCACGAATTAAACGATTTAATGCTCTTTTTGCTGATTGATTATTCTTTAAATATTTACCATTTTCATCTTGTTTTGGTTTACATCTTTTACTCATTCCTTGAATGTTTAAATCTTCAAGAACAATGACATCTGCTAACTTAACTAAATGATGAGAAATATTCCATTGATAGTTAGTTCTTTGATTAACTATTTTTTGGTCAATGCCAGCTAGTTTATGAAAGGCTTTTTTCTGATTTTTAGAGCCTCTCTTTTTTTGACTAGCTTTACGCTGTCTAATAGTTTTAGTTCTTTCTAATTGTTTTTCAAACTGAGGATTTTTAATCTGTTCTCCGTTGCTCAATGCCAACAATTTTTTCACTCCTAAATCACAACCTATTACTGATTTAATTTGGTCTAAATCTTTGGGTTGTGACTGAGGAATAGACTTATCCTCAACGGAAATAGAGACATACCAATCATCAGCTTTTTGCCTAACAGTAACAGACTTTAAACTAAAACCTTTAGGTATTTGACGAGACTGAAAAAACCGCATCCAACCAATACTAGGAAGATAGATTTTATTGCCTTTTAACTTTACTTGATTCGGTGAATAGTTAAAACTTTTAAATCGCACTCTAGTCTTAAATTTTGGGTATCCTCTACCTTCAAAAAAATTCTTGAAAGCAGTATCTAATTTACGCAAATTTTGCTGTAAGACCGTTGAATGAATTTTTTTATACCATGTTCTAGTTTTCTTTAAATTAGGTAATTCTGAAGATTGCATTTCATAGGCATTACGTTTTTTATCACCTTTAAAAGGTTCTCCTAATTGTGAGTGTTTAGATACAGAACAAGTTAATGAACAACATTCCGCTTTGGTGTGCAAGTCGCAGTAATTACCCATTTTAGGCTTTTTGACTTGCTCATAGCTTTCAATCCGATCTCTTAGACAGAAATTGTAATGAGAACGCAACATATCAAGCCAATTA
>NZ_VRZC01000112.1 GCF_016743215.1 Geminocystis sp. GBBB08 | reverse complement strand
ATTTTATTATGATGTGGAAAAAGATACCCATATAGGTTCAGGTATTAATAATATTAATCACCCGTTGACTTATTTACCTTTGAATAAGGGGGTAAATGAACAACTTTTATTCTTTTATCGGTATATCATTAATCATGGGGGGTTTAATCCTCAAAATTCACAGTTATTTGAGGATACTTTTAGGGATTTTCGTTTACAAAATATTCAAACTGGTATTTCTTTTTATAAGAGAGAGGAACACAATAAATATTTACCTTATAAACAAGTTAATGAAAAACTGTTTTTATTGAGTAAAATTGAAGATGCTATCGAAAAAAAGATTATTAGTATTAGTAATAAATATGAGGTTTTATTTAGAATTAATCTTCCTGAATACGGGGATATAAAAAATAAATTATTAAATGATCTTTATTATTTTATCTTAGATGAATATGGTAAAAAGAAAGGAATATCTATCTCTAGTGGTTTACAGAAAAAAATTAAACAAGATTTAGTGAAAATAGTTAATATATTTTCTGATAGCTTAAACCATCCTTTATCTGTTAACGAGATAAATAATTTTGAAAATTCCTTTAAAAGTGATGTTGGAAAGGTTTTTAGTAAATTCATAGAGTTAAATTCTGATAAATATTTTAAGGATTTTTATAAAGATAATTTTAAGGAAATTAGGTTAAGGGTTCAGGAAATTACTACCCATGAAGTGAAACAATCACAAAAATATTCTTTAAATGTTTATTTACATGACCTTAAAGAAGAAGTTAATGGATTGAAGACTAAATATCTGGAGTTAGATAGTACTTTATATCAACTTTATGCTTTGGGGTATAATGATAATACCCCTATTGTTGCTCAAATTAAGGAAAAAATTAGTAAGGTTAATTTATTCTTTAATAATTCTGTAGAGTTAATTGAAAAAAGTTTGAATGATTCTTTGGAAAATCCTTTACATTCTACTTTTAAAGATATTTTAGAAAAAACTTATCTGACTTTGGGGGATAATGATGGTAATATTTCTTTAATTAATGGGAAACTTTACACCGATAATGGTGATGAATTGTCTTTCAATAAACAAGGGCAATTGAAGATAGGAAATACCTTAAAAAGCCCCTTAGTTAAAGATTCATCGGGTTATGGTGTGTTTCTACCTATTCAGGAGTTGAAGACTAAGGATTTCTCAATTACCTATGACTCCGTGAATGATTTGTTTATCCGTGATGATAATGGGGAGATTCTATCTTTAAACTCAGAAAATCAATTAATAAATAAACAAGGAATAGTTATTACCGATGAAAAAAATAATGCTTTTACTATTAATAAAAATTTGTTGTTAGAGTTTCAGGAAGGAAGTCAGAAAATATGGCGACAATTAGATTTAAGCGGACATTCCCTTGATAGTGATGGTAAAATATATAAAGTCACCATTAATAGGGATAAGGCAAACTGGTTATTAGATTAGGAGAATTTTTAAGATGATTATTGGTAATCCCACAGACAGAGAATTAGATTGTTTCCCTTATGATTATTATACCCCTAAAAACTTACCCAAATTTTTGACTTTCCTAGATTCTTATAGTGTCCCCAGAAGGAAGATAGGTAATCCTTTTGTAATAGACTATTTACCACTATCAGATAGATTTGAAAATGTTAAAACTATTCCAATAGTTTATAGTGGTTATGAGATTTTACCAGAATCAGGAGAAGAAGAAGAGAACAAAAAAGTCTGTATTCATCGTAAAGAACTATTAGATACATTAGGGGAAATTTATGTTGATGGATTAACCCAATATAGCCTCCGTTATTTATCCCCTACAGAATTTCATTTTAATTTTTATGGGATAAAACCTGAAGATTTTGAAAATAATGATTATTTTTACGATACTATGACTCGTGCAGTAAATCAAAAAGATGATGGAATGGGTTGGTTAACTGTGAGTGGGGGTTTTTCTGCCTTCGAGTTAGAAAAGGCTCAAATACCTTTTGATCAATGGGATGATAAGTTTGATGAGTTTTTTGACGCTTTTAAGGAATTTGTTTATATCTATTAAATTTATTGTGAAATGTGAGATAATTAGGGTTTTGTTTGAGCATACTCGGTATATTACTTTAGTTTTCGCCGTTTTATGTGCGTGAGAAAACTATCTTATAAGGGGTAAAATCGTTGATATATAAAGGGTAGAGGTGAGGGTTTTTATAAGGAGTTTTGGCGATAATTAACCTCGCAGAAAATTGAAACTAAATAAGTTGAAATCCCCACTGATAAAGCCTTTTAAACCTCGCCGTTGTTAGATGAAGATGGGATGTAGTTTTTACGGAAATTAATTAAAAGAAAAATGGATTACCGAGTCAGGGTTAGTAGGGTGTGATTTCTACAGGGTTAAGTTCTGAAGTCCTTTAAGGATAATACTTCTACTACGGTGGTTATATTCGGAGAATTAGGATTTAAAATAGTCTGAAACCTTTATAATGCTTGGTGTTTAATATTCGGAGTCATGGGAGATTTATAATATTTTCCGATCAGTTAATTTCACGGTATGGTAAGGCTTTGAGGGATTTTTACCTTGTTTTCCCCGTCATTATTCAACATCGTATAATTCCTTTCATGGTAATGGTTTTTGCTATTTATTCGTGAATTTCTACGGCGATAATATTTCTATAATTTTTTAGATTACCAAAAGATGTTAGACAGATAGACATACTGTACTCAATGTGGTATAAAATATTGTATAGACTTTTCTCTATAATTTTTATGACTATTTAAGGGATTTCTCTATGGATAAGTTCTGATTTTTTAGGTTTCCTTCATAATTACTTTTTTTAAGGGGGTGAAATGATGTGTAAAAGGGGTTTGCAAGTATTTTTCACTCAATATCTTAGTATAACTCATGTTTTTTGTATTAATGTTTATATTTCGACTCTACTAATCTTCAACTGGTAGGGTTTTTTATTTGGCTATTTTTAGGGGGTATGAATAGAGTTTTATCTGTTTAATGATGATTTATACCTTGAGTTAGTTTTATCATGTTTTAACACGGTTAGGAGTTGGCTATTAGCTTAATTTCTTTCTGACAGTTTCACAGTTGATTATATATCTATTTACATTCATTTTGTAATCTTTACAATAACTTCGGAAAAGCCCATCGCCACTCATTGAACAGATTTGAGATAATAAATTATAGTTTATGTCGAATATACCACAGTCCTCAGAGCCATAATTAATGATGGTGTAGGACACTACTTGATTCAAATATTACGGTTCTCTTGATAGGTGTAATGAGTATAAATACTTAAACTGGTAGGGTAATGATTTAAGTCGTGAAATTATGGCTAGGAAATTCACTTCGCTTCGCTTGTTCATGTAATGTTGTACTCCCTTCGGTCGTCTTTTCTGGGGAGGTGTTTATATCCCCTAATATGCAATATGATTTTTACCGCAAATCGTGAAAAGCGTTGATACATATAGGTTTAAAGGGGTTTAAATTTTACGTCTGTCTCTTCATTTTTTGCAATAATTTAAGACACGAACGTAAAATAAATTGATATTACAAACGTGGTAAAGTGATTAATTTAGGTACTAATTTTTTTAGTTCTAAATCTCTTGAAATACCATTGATAGTTATCAAGGTATGTAATAATCGATGTGCTTGGGAGTAATCGAGGTATCCTTTCTCATCACGGAATAGATAATCAAGTTTTTGACGATCATTTGTGAATTTTTTACATCTTTCTTCTAGTTTTTCCCAATAATTTTTTTGTTGTTTATTGAGGTAATAGAAACAACTAGCACTAATAGGGTAAATACGTTTTGTGACATGAATAGTGTCAGAGGGTAATAAATTATTGGTGGTGATGAGTTGTGCTTTTTCTCCTTGCTCAATAGCGGTATGTGCATTAACTACTTCTTTAAGTTTTAAAAGTTGCTCTGTAACAACAGGATGATAGAAGGGGATTTTTTCACCCTTTTTTGCTCTGGTAAGCATATCATTTAAAGGGTGTTTACCTATTACATCTCCTTTTAAACTTTTTTTATCGGTTTTGTGTCCTCTAGCTTTTATTTTGGACTTCCCCTCTAAGGTGTTGAGTAAATAATTGGATTGGGAATGTAATACCATACCATCATATAATCCTTTATCTTCATAGGAATATCTTTTTAACCATGTGAGATTTAATTTCCCAAAAAAGTTATTCATGTGTTGTGTATAAATATCATCAATTGTTTGCCAACTTTCATTATTAATTTTTCTTTCAATTTCTATACCATCATGGTATAAGACAAATTCAGAGGTTTTTTCATCTATTTGTATATCCCAAGTTCCTTGATTTCCTAATGGTATAATTTCAAAGTTTTTTTGTAAATCTTTGTCTAATCTATCGGAGTCATTAAATAATTCTAACTGTAATTTTACTAAGGTGTTAAAACTAGGGAATTTATTTGTCCATTGTAATACTTTATTAATATCAAATTCAGAACCATCAGTCACGGCAGTTTTTCCACAAGAAGCGATTTGCATTGCCCAACATCCCATTCGAGCCATGTCAGTAATGTTATTTGCAACGGTAGTATTCCCTATTTTAAAGTAAGGTGAACAAATAACTCCATAAACAGCATTAATGAATAATTTAAGGGTTTCTTGTTGACTATTTAATTCATTATATTTATCACTGTTTTTTTGGTATAAATCCCGTTCATTTTTGGCTTTTTTACGTTCTACTATAAGAGGGTTGATAAACTCTCCTAAAGGTATTGGATACCAGTATAAAGGACGATCATCTTGGATATACCATGCTTGTTTTTTACGTTTAACAGTTTTGATTTTTCCTTGTGTGGAAAGGACTTTTTCTTGATATTCTTCAAAGGAATTACATTGATGAGATTTAAGATAAACAACTCCTGATACTATTTCCAATTTATCCATTAATTCACCCCATTCAGAGTTACTGGCAATGGCTTTTAACATTTCGAGAGAATGATGTGTTAAAATACCGTTTTTAATTTCATTAAGGTAGATGCCAAATTCACCTTTAATATGACTTTCGCTGATTTCATCTTTAGTATCATCGATGGAAGGATTACCGTTAAAATGTTTACTAAATATTAGATTTTGCATAAATGATAAAGGTTCGCTAGTGGACACTACAATATGCCAACAATCAGGTACTAATTCTTTACCAAATTCCTTAAGAAATTTCCGTAATGTGAGCTTATTTTTTTCGGTTTTATGGTAGAAAATATGAAGGGGTAATCCGATGGGGTATTGTAAAGACTTTAGAGCAGAAGCATAACAACCTGATAAGTCCATAGATAGGACTAAACCATCGATAACAGGGTTTTGTGGTGATTCATTTTTACATCTCCCCCCATGTACAATCCCGTTATAAATAGCGGTGGTACTTTTATCTTTATCGAGGTTGGTTTTTATCCCATTTACAGCTAATAAATCTTCAGCACTTTTAAATTGTAAATGATCTAATAATTCGGTATCTATAGGACATTTATTAAGAATAAAATCTTGTAATGTTTTAGCTACTTCACTACCTTTTGTTAAGGGTATATTATCCATGTTTTCTAACTCTAAAATATCTCTAATATTATTATGTTTGATTTGGTGATTTTTTCCTAATTCAAATAATACTAAATCTCCTAATGAATATTCGATAAAATCTTGTCTTAATTCTGAATTTGTATAAGGTATATCCATAGATGATTTATAATCGTCCATAATTGTTTTTTGTTCCATAGGAATACCATAAGTTAGGCTAGTATCGAGTAATGATTTACCTCCTGCTATACCACAATAATCAATGATAAATAATTTCACTTTATAAATATTTCCATCGATTTTTAAGTGATAATTTAAGTCGATAAAATCTTCATGTAAATTACCATTTTTTCTGACTACTGTTCGGAGTCTTCTCTTTTGTTCTATATGTCCTAATATACTTCTAGTAAGTCTTTTTCCTAAAAATAATTCGATGTCTTTAAAGGAATAAAATATATGTAGGGTTAATAGTATCACTCTATTAACTTTCACCCCTTTACGGATATATTTTTCTTGAGATTCGTATAAATCCCTATCATAATCATTTGTTATTATATCTATTTCCTGACCATTTAATAGTAAGGGTAATGGTGTTTCTCCTATCCATGTTGGTATATATTGTTCATTTTCCTTACTCCATTGAGGATGCTCTAAAAATATTTTTTTCTTGTTGCGATCACCTATTTGTAATGAGATGGGGTGAGTTTTACTAAATCCAACATCGGGTATGGAATACCATTCCCCATCAATTTCTAATTCACAATTAATGACATATTCATCTTTAGATATGATATAATCTATTGAATAAGGGTTATTATATTTCGATATGTGTCCAATATTTTCAGGTATTTTTACGTTATCCAACCATGAATAATTGGAGTTATTGATAATTTGTTTTGATTCACCCAAAATATTATTAGATAAAACTTCGGAAGATTTTTGATTGTTTTTAATATCGTGATTTAACATATCTTTATACCTCTTATAATTTGTATCTTGTCTTTTTAAGAAAGGTTTTTTATCCTGCCTTTCTCTTTTTTATGTGTGTAAATATTAGAGTAATTAGTAGTGAAAATTAACATAATTACTCTGGTAGGTTTTATTTACTTTCTAATAATAATTCGAGAGCATCACGACATATTTCAGCGAATGGTTTTTGCTCTTTTTCCCTAATTTCGTTTATTTTGTTGAACAACGATTCTGGTATTGCAAATCTTGTCATATATCTTACAGGTTCAGGGTGTCTAAAAATCATGAGTATTACTTAAAAATAAACTTTCACCTATCTTGGGTGAATTTTCTACCCAGAGAAGGTTTAATGATATAAATATCTGATAAAAATAAGCAATATATATAAAAAAAACTTATAACAAAAAAGAAAAAAAAATTAAGGAGTTTTCTTGAAGGAATGCTCAAGGTGGTGATAATCTGCGAGTTTAAGCCCTAATTGTTCTTTAAAATCGTTAAGCATTTTTTCGATCTTTTCAATTTGTTCTAATTGTACTTCAGTTTGGATACCTTCGGATAGTACTAATCTTAATTTCTTAAGGAGTATAAGAACTTTTTGTGATTCAGGTGATAATGAGTTTAATTCCCGTTTCATGATTAAAAAATTTTTGTAGGTGTATATCTCTACTTTAAGGTGCTAGGAGGGTAAATGTCCGCACTGTGGGGTGAAATATTTTTAGGTGCGATATATATGATTCGATGAAGTGCTAGAATCAAATTGGTTTAAAATTGGTCTAACTTTTTAGGAACACACAAGAGCTAGAAGTAAGCACGAGAAAAGACGGGTGCGACAGGACTCGAACCTGTGACCGACTGCTTAGAAGGCAGTTGCTCTATCCATCTGAGCTACGCACCCAAAATTTTAAATACAATTAAACATTATAACTTATAAACTTACAAATTAGCAAGTATTTAAGTTAAAAAAGAGCAAGAAACTCCTGATCTGGCAACGGGCAACAGTAACGAATACTCATAGCATTTTTTATACATATTTAATCATTTATAGCCTTTCCTGTCATTATGCGGCTCAAATCGGTAGGTTGTTAGGAGTTGAAATGGTTATGATTGGTTCAGTGACACAATTTGACCTAGAAAAACAAGGTTCTAATTTTGGCTTATTTGGGGTTAATGTCGGTAGTCAGAAAACTGAAGCCTTAGTAACTTTAAACGCTCGTATTGTTAACACCACTACGGGAGAAATTTTAATGACTGTCGAAGGTACGGGCCAAGGTAATCAAAATGATGATCAAGTGGTAATTTTCGGGATCGGAGGTGGTACTACTACCAGCAATGAGGGGAAATTGTTAACTTCTGCTACTCAAAAAGCCGTCGAACAAATTATTACTAAAATGAAGACAAATCAATCTAAATTGGCCGCTGTGCCAAAAGTATTACCCAATGTAACTGCTGTCGTCGCAGATGTAACTGGTAATACCGTTGTTTTAAATAAAGGTAAAAGTGATGGTTATCATGCTGGGATGAAAGTATCAATTGAAAGAGTTGGAAAAGAAATAAAAGATCCTCAAACTGGAAAAGTTATTCGGAGTGTAACAACCCCTATTGGTTTAGTGGAAATAAATGATGTTGATCAATCTTCTAGCGTTGGAACAATAATTTCTGGTACGGGCTTTAAAGTCGGTGATATTGCTTCTCCTCAACAATAAATTTTATATTTTAGGTTCTTTTTTTATTAAATAGTTTATAACTTTATAGACAAACATCTACATATTCTAATCTATTATTCAGTTTTTGTCTATAATTTTATTGACTTGTTCTAATACTGAAGTTAGTTAATAATAGAAGATTATCTCATTACCGTAATTTTATCTTTTAATAATGCGTATATCTTTTAAGTGGTTACAAAAATTAGTTAACATAACTATCTCTCCTGAAGAATTAGCAAAAATCCTTACTATTGCCGGTTTTGAGGTCGAAGATATGGAAGATAGAAGAAGTTGGGCTGATGGTGTTGTTGTTGGTAAAGTTTTAGAATGCGATCGCCATCCCAATGCCGATAAATTAAGTGTTTGTCAAGTAGATATTGGCGGTGAAACGCCTTCACAGATTGTTTGTGGTGCGCCTAATGTGCGAAAAAATATATTTGTACCTGTTGCTACTTTAGGAAGTTATTTACCGAAAATTGATTTAAAACTCAAACCGACTAAACTTAGAGAAGTTGACAGTAAAGGCATGATATGTTCATTAGCAGAATTAGGCTTGGCAAAAGATAGTGAAGGAATCAAAATTTTAGAAGGAGATTTGACAGTAGGAGAAGATATACGACCAATTTTAGGCTTAGATGACGTAATTTTGGATATAACAGCTACCGCAAACCGAGCTGATGCCCTAAGTATGGTGGGGGTTGCTAGAGAAGTTGCCGCCTTAACAGGAGAAAGTCTCAGCCTCCCCACTATGGAGGAAAGATTAACGGGGATTACTTCTACTCAGAGGGGATTAAAAGGCCTTAAAATTGAGGAAACTTCTGCTTGTCCTGCTTATATTGCTACAATTATTGAGAATGTTAAAATAGAACCTTCTCCTCAGTGGTTACAATGGCGTTTAGAATCAGCAGGAGTGCGCCCTATTAACAATGTTGTAGATATAACTAACTATATTCTCTTAGAATGGGGACAACCTTTACACGCTTTTGATAGAGAAAAACTCCGAAGGATTGCCAAAAGTGAAGATTTAACTATTGGGGTGCGTTTTGCCACTGAAAATGAAACTTTAATCACTTTAGACACTCAAAAACGAGATTTAAAACCACAAAATTTACTTATCACTGCTAATAATCACCCTATCGCTTTAGCCGGTGTTATGGGAGGAAAAGACAGCGAAGTTGATGACAATACTCAAAATATTTTACTCGAAGCGGCTTTATTTGAGCCAGTACCTATTCGTAGAAGTGCCAAAAGTCAAGGGATTCGCACGGAAGCCTCTACTCGTTATGAAAGAGGAGTTAATCAAGTAGAATTGGAAAAAGCCTTAATTCGTGCTGTTACTCTCATTACTGACTTAGCGGGAGGAAAAGTTACCTGTCAAACAATTGCTGATAATCGCCCTGAAAAATTAACTAATACTATTGAGTTAAGATTAAATCGCATTCATCAAATTTTGGGGAAGGTTAAGCAAAATCCTGATTTTCTCTCGCAAAGACGCAAAGGCGCAAAGATTTCTCCTCCTGATTTGGTTGAGGGGAAAGAAGGTTTACAAGATGTTTCTCCTGATGATGTCGTCAGAATTTTAAGGGATTTGGGTTGTCAGTTAGAAGTAAAAACTGATTCTCCTCTCGTTTGGCTTGTCACCGTGCCTTCTTACCGTTATCGTGATTTAGAAAGGGAAATCGACTTAATTGAAGAAGTTGCCCGTTTATACGGTTATGATCATTTTACCGATACTTTACCCCCTCAATCTCAACTTGGTTATTTATCCCCCACAGTGAAAATTCAACGACAAATTCGAGCTAATTTACAAGGCTTAGGCTTAACGGAATTGGTGCAATATTCCTTAGTTTCTCCTGAAAAAGCTCAAATTAAAATCGCAAATCCTCTTTTTAGTGAATATTCCGCCCTTCGCAGTAACTTAATTGATGGTTTAATTAATGCCTTTGAATATAACCAAGCCCAAGGAAACGGCTATTTAAAAGGTTTTGAAATCGGACGAGTTTTTTGGCTTGAAAACGGAAACATGAAAGAAGGTGACTCCCTAGGTGGCATTATCGGCGGTAATTTATATACTAATGGTATCTGGACTCAAAGCGGTAAACCACAACCGATTACATGGTTTGAAGCTAAAGGAATTTTAGAAAGTTTTTTCCATCATTTAAAAGCACCAATTACCTATCAAGCAGATTCTGAAGATAATCGTTTACATCCTGGTCGTACCGCTAGTTTATGGTTAAATAAAACTAAAATAGGCATTTTTGGACAAATTCACCCTCAATTACGCCAAGAAAAAGATTTACCTGATAGTGTTTATGCCTTTGAATTAAAATTAGAGCCCTTAATCGCTTATTTAAACCAAAAATACTTAAAAACTCCCACTTTTAAAGCCTATTCTACTTATCCCACCGTTACTCGTGATTTAGCTTTTTTTGTCTCTACTAACTTAACTGTTACTGACATTATTACGGCGATACGCAAAGCCGGAAGTAAAATTTTGGTGGATGTTACATTATTTGATGAATATAAAGGAGCAAATGTTGCAGAAGATAAGCGCAGTTTAGCCTTTAATTTAGTTTATCGATCCCCTGATGGTACACTCAAAGATAGCGATGTTGATCCTATTCATCACAAAATTCGAGAAACTTTAATTAAACAATTTGCTGTCACTTTACGCAGTTAATCAACCTCAATCAAGGTATAATTAATGATTTGATCAATAAATAAGTTCTAAATTATCATGATTCACGATATTTTTATGCCCGCCCTTAGTTCAACAATGACACAAGGGAAGATTGTTTCATGGGAAAAAGTGCCTGGTGATAAAATTGAGAAAGGGGAAACCGTTGTTGTCGTAGAATCAGACAAGGCGGATATGGATGTAGAATCCTTTTATTCTGGCTATTTGGCTACTATTTTAGTACCCGCAGGAGAACAAGCACCTGTTGGTGTCGCCATCGCTTACATTGCAGAAACACTAGCAGAAATTGAGGAAGCTAAACAAAAAGCTACTCAAGGCACAAAAGTTGCTACTCCTATAAATCAACAAGAAGTTAAAGTCGAGTCGGAACTTCAACCTGTCACTACTGCCACTGTCTCCACTGCGGCGAAAACTAATGGTAGAATTATCATCTCTCCTCGGGCAAAAAAACTGGCCAAAGAATTAAAGGTTGATTTGAGTAATGTCATTGGTTCGGGACCGAATGGACGTATTATTGTTGAAGATATACAGAAAATCTCTGGAAAAACTCCTTACACTCCTACTCCTACCACTCCTTTCCCCTCTGTATCTACTCCTACTATTGCCCCCGCACCTATTCCTGTTAATAATTTAGCCGGGCAAATAATACCTTTTAACACATTGCAACAAGCTGTCATTCGTAATATGGTAGCTAGTTTACAAGTACCCACTTTCCAAGTTACTTATAGTATCAACACCGATAAATTAGATAGTCTTTACCGTAAAATTAAATCTAAAGGCGTAACGATGACTGCTTTATTGGCGAAAGCTGTAGCTATAACGTTACAAAAACACCCTATAGTTAATGCTAGTTTCACTGAAGACGGTATTAAATATAATGACAGTATTAATATCGCTGTTGCTGTTGCCATGCCCGATGGTGGCTTAATTACTCCTGTAATTAAAAATGCAGATGTCATTGATATTTATTCCTTAGCACGTCATTGGCAAGATTTGGTTAACCGAGCTAGAGCAAAACAATTACAACCTGACGAATATACTACTGGAACTTTTACTTTATCTAATTTAGGGATGTTTGGTGTTAGTAATTTTACTGCTATTTTACCCCCTGGATTAGGCTCAATTTTAGCCATTGGTGGTGTTACCCCTACCGTGGTAGCGAATCAAGATGGTTTATTTGGCATCAAAAATCAAATGTCTGTTAATATAACTTGTGATCATCGTATTATTTATGGAGCAGATGCGGCAGGATTTTTACAGGATTTAGCAAAATTAATCGAAACCGATACTCAATCTTTAACTCTTTAAAAAAATCAGGAATTAGGAATGAGGAATTAAGGGATTTTTAATACAAGAGGAAGTGATTATAGGAATCCTATTTGATTTGTGGCATTTTCGTTGGGAAAAATTTAGAATTTAGCATTTAGAATGAAGATTTTACCATTACCCTGTGCATCGGAGCATCGTTGCCCGAAGAATTTAGAAATCACTTGAGTTTGAGAGTTATTAATTACTATTTAATTTACTACCACCTATTTTCCGATTGCTATATATATTAGTTACGGGGCAATATACCTATTTTACAAGTATCAAATTTTAAGAAAAATTAAGAATCTGGCATATTTTAAGGATACACTCTGGATGTACTATTAAAAGCCCTAGTCTAAATTCAGCCTCTATAATAGTACAAATGAACTTACAAGAAAAAAAAATTAATACCGGTGATGTTGTTAAGATCAAAGGTAAATTATAGTTAGTGTTTGATATTCGAGATAATAGAATATTTTGTCGCTCGTTTAGATTTACAAAAACAGGACGTTTTCAGTATTATCAAGACTATAATTTCCCTGTCAATATCTGCGAATTTGCTAATATCAAAGAAAGACAAATAGTTTACGAAGAAAGAAGACAAGCTAGTATTCAAAGAAAACCTTTTTCCCCTATTTCTGCTAACTATATTCATCATCTAATTCGTTAATTTTTATTGTATCGCAGTCCTAATATCGAGATTAGATATACGCATTCAAAAGGACTTCCCATAATTTATCTTTAAGATGATTAA
>NZ_VRZC01000111.1 GCF_016743215.1 Geminocystis sp. GBBB08 | reverse complement strand
CGGTAGAAATTTGGGTAGAAGAAAATCCGCAAACTTCTGATGTTAAATTTGAGCAAAAAATTCTTAGTTTAGTAAAAAGTAAAACATTATTATTGTTGGATAGAGGCTTTTATCATTTTCAATTTTGTTTGGCCGGAATTAATTAAGAGAAATATATAAAAATTTGAGACTCATAGTTTGATGTTTTTAGTTTAAGTATCGTTAGATGCAAATTAGCTTACTAGGGGATAGATGATTAAGCCTAGAATCGCAGCGATCGCCACTATCAATGGTTCAGGAATTTTTTTCCCAAATTGCCATAAAACACCTAAAGTTACTAACCCAATTAAAATAGTAGGAATATCTTTGAGAGATTGTTGTCCTAAAACTATAACCGCTCCTGCGATCGCTCCTGTTGCCGCCACTGTTACACCATTGACAAAAGCAGAAATACTGCGGTTTTTACCGTGTTTCTTAAAATAAGGTGCAGGAATAATCGTTAATAAATAACAAGGAATAAACATAGCGATCGCAGCAACACAAGCACCGGGCAAACCTGCGACTAAAAACCCAATAAATCCCGTAGTAATTACCACTGGACCTGGTGTAATCATTGCTACTGCTACTGCATCAAGGAACTGTTGAGCATCAAGCCATTGAAAATCTTTTACTACGCCACCATAAAGAAAAGGAACGATCGCCAAACCACTACCAAATACAAATGAACCAGCAGTTGCGAAAAAAACGAAAATTTGTCCTAATAAACTAGGGGTAGCGGTGGGTATAGTTCCTAAAAATGGCAAAAAAGGGAAAGCAAGGATACTATTAAGACGATTATTCTTAAACCAGTTTTTAGGCGGAGATTTTACTAACCAAACAATCAATCCTCCTAAGAGAATTAACTCGACTCGCTCTGATTCAGTAATCACTGTACTAACTGCATTTACTACATAAATAGACCATAATAACCAATCTGTGCCAACGGTTTTGAGAGTTAATTTATAGGCACTAATAGCAATGATTCCAATTACCGAAGCCCCTACACCATAAAAAACTGATTGCATCCATGTTAAACCACCGTAAAGGGTATAAGCCCATCCTAGAGCAACTACTATCAAAAAAGAGGGCAAAACAAAAGCAATACCCACCAAAGCCGAGCCTAAAACCCCATAATGAATATAACCTAAGTAAAAAGATAATTGGGCGGCTAATGGACCTGGTGCAACTTGTGCTAAGGTTAAACCTTCTTGATAACCTGATTCAGAGATCCATTTTTTTTCTTCTACTAAGTCTCGGTGCATATAACCCACAAGGGCGATCGGACCTCCAAAGCCTAATGTTCCTAATTTCAAGAAATATTGAGTCAGTTGTTTTAGGGAATAAGTAGGTTTCTCAAAGGATGATGTACTGTTCATATTTTTTTGCCATTAATTTTTAACTGGGATTTTGTGATGCCAAGGAAGAATCTTTCAAACAAGCGGTATATAGCCCTTCAAACAGAGCAATGCCATGAGTTTCTAATTGTGTATCAGAAAATCCTGCCAATAACCAACCACGCAATAAAGTATCAATTCCCATAATTTGGGGATGCAAATATAAATCATCACGAAGATCGATCGCATGGACAATCTCAGCGATAATTCGGAAGCTATGATCCTCTAAACCAAAAGATTTAACCATAACTTCAAAAGTACATAAATTACCTTTATGCTGAAAATCTCCCTCATGAATATCGAAGGAAATTTCATGTTCATGGGGGGTTTTGCCGTAACGAATAATCGCTTTCGGATTAATAAATCGCCTAATTAACCAAATACAAGCTAGACGATCAACATGAGGTTGAGAGCGAGTAAACCAGTTTACATCTTGATAATCATTAATAGATTTGGGAGCAATGATGACCACAGAATCTTTTGGAAGTAGTGCCAGATTCAATTGTCGAAGATGAGAAGCAACTTTTTCATGTTCAGGACAATCGAAAAAATCAATTTGTCGAATTTCAGCATAATGTTTATATAGTTTTTCTAAACCTTCACGAATAGGTGTAAAATTCTCGGTTTCCTTGAGGGATAAAAAAGTTTTCTCTAAATCTGTTATCTTCAGTTCTAATGCTTGATAGTCTTCGGTACGAATATCATGAAACTTTTTGATTATAGTTTGATCGCTCATACCTTGAAATAACTTAACTTGCATAATTAGAACTTCACCTTGGGCTTGTTGTACTTCTTGAGCCAACCATTGAAACCCCTCCAGACAATCATCTCGTTCTGGTAATATTTGAACACCACTAAGAGCGATCGCTCCTATTCGTCGTAACCTTCGCCACAAAGTAACTCGCCGACTAGAAGAACCTTTAGAAGGTAAAGAATAGCTAAAAACTAACCAACTCAAACTATAAACACCTCTTTTTTTTACAAAAATGATACTTAGCAATTTCTTTGTATCTTTGCGACATGAGTGCCTTTGGGAGAAAAAATATTTAAAGTAATAGTAACAAATATAACAATAAAACGCAACAAGTATTTCTTTTTACTTTGGGTAGATAGTTAGTAATTAAGTGATGAATCGATCGATTTCTCAACTCCGACTAATTTTTCAGTATGTAAATTCCACGACATGATCATTGGTTAGAAGTTAAGGCTAAAAGCAAGGTGTCAAGGGATTTTCAAAGAAAAAGTTTTTTTATTTTTTCCTACTTCTGGAAAGGGAGCGATAATCAATTTTTGCCTCAGTTTTCTCCTCCTTTTTATAATCCCTAAATCTCCCTAAATCTGGTGCTGCAAAATATTTAATTACATCTTTTGCTTGGCCTTTATTATAGGCAACTATAAAGTGATATAATCATCTATATATCATTTCTATTGATATTGAATCAAACTGAGAAAATCAATTTCTATATTGTTAAAGTTAATTTTAACCACTACTCTCTACTCCCTACTCCTTACTCCCTACCTTAACTAGGGATTTATTGGGTAGGTGCAAGATTTGAGTAAAAGGCAGCAAAATTTTTAAAGTTTCTTTCCCCACCACGCTAAACCATAAGGTTGAAGAGGTTTATTAACTTGGGTGGTAAACTTTACTCTAATTTTATATTCTCCTGTTTCCGGAATAGGGCAGAAAATATGTTCTACACTGTCCACTTTACTAATTGATGAACAAATAACCTTTTCCTGATTATTATTAGAAATTAACTCTAAATCCAAATTATTTAAACCCTCATCAATAAAGTTTTCTCCTAAGTCATATTCCTGATTATTATTGAGATCATTTAATTCTACTAATCGATCCCATGCTAAAGTAATAGAAATATAAGTATTTGCTTTTAAAGGTTGTTTAAGAATATAATCATGGGCATCTTTTTTATCAATTTGGCTATAGTTCCAACCAATATTTGATACTTTTTCCTTATGGTTATATTGCCCAGCTTTTAATTGTTTATAAGCTCTCATGGTGTTTAAATGTCCTGTTCCCATTTGCATATCTAAAGGAATTTCAGGGTTTAAATAAGCATCACTTTCTAACCAAGTTTTATTATTTTGAGTTAAAACATCACGAGTCATTCCTAATAAATTACCGTCTCCTTTATCCTTAAGTTTATCGGCAGAATTGAGTAAAATTGCTTTCATCACTTCATGATTGCGATAATCTCTTGTCCAAATTTTCGGTTTTTCTTGAAAAAAATTATTTCCTGCCTCTAATAATAAAGCCACAGATGCCGTTATATGAGGAGCGGCAAAACTACTTCCGGTAACTTGTTCAATTTTCCCATCAACATTATAAACATTAATTTTATTACCAGGAGCAAGTAAACTAACACTACGTCTAGCACCTACATTAATTTCTTGTCGAACTAACTGCTTCCCAACTCATAACGGAGAAACACTTAAATATGCAAAATCTACTTTGCGGAAAATTCCGTTTTTTCTCATGCTATAGGCTGTAGTAATTCCATTATAGTTGTCAGTGGGAATGGGAATACCACCTTTACCTTGATTCCCCGCCACCACATATAAAACATTATGAGTCCTTGCTGACCAATCCAAACACTGAGTTAATAAAGCATTCCCATCTAATTGGGGATTTTCTCGCTTATCCCTAGCTAAAGATTCACCAAAACTTAAATTAATTGCCCTGACATTACCACTATTTTGTAAAGCAATATTTTGGGTGGTGAGACATTCTTCTGGTTGTCCAGCATTTTTAAGCGAACCTACTGCACCTGAATATAAATTAGCTAAGGGGGCTATTCCACCCCATTTTTTTTGATTACTTATCATTACAGACGCAACCATCATGGCATGATTGTCAATGTAAGTATTTGGTTGTGCTGGTTGGTTACGATAAAATAAACGGGCGATGGGCAATTTTTTATATAAGGGAGAAACTTTATCTAAGGCGAATTTTTTGGGGCGACCAATTTCTACTTGACCTATACTAATCTTACGCCCTTGTAAATTATAGGGAGCTTGTTGTAATCTTTGTACATCAATGCCTTTTTCTGATAAAGATTCATTTAAAGCAACAACAGGAAGGGAAAAACTTAGTAGATTAATGGCAGTTAACCATAATATTACCTGTTTCATTCTTAAAAGTTCCATCATATTTTGATCATCTATTGTAATAAACTTTAGTTGTTAGTTTTGAAGTTTATTTCCCAGAAAAATAATTACTTACCTCCACTCACCTACCTTAAAGTGAAGTTAAACAGTTATAGCGAACTTTATCTTAAAATAACTTAAAGTTCTCCCCAAATCAAAGCATATTTATTATTGATAAATTCTTCATTGCTCATTATCAACAGTGTGCCCTGCTTCAATAATTGCTTGTGTTATAATACCTTCTGTATTAGTTGTTGTTACTTGAACAAGTTTAGTTACAACATCAATGTTTACCACCGCTTGAGGATCACTATTTTTAATTGCCCTAGTGATAGTATTTACACAAACTTCACAGGCAATACTTGGTACATTTAGTGTTATCATAAAATAATTATTTAGAGTTACAATACTGTTTTTCTAAAGATAGTTGTTTTAATTCAATAACTTGTTTTTCTAGTTGCTCAATTCTATGTAATAAAGTTTTAATAACAGTAGCTTCAGAATCTGGTAAATTACTATGATCAAGAGGATCAACTTTTTCTCCCGATCGATAAACTATTCTACCTGGTATTCCAACAACAGTACAATCGGGGGGAACATCTTTTAAAACCACCGAACCCGCTCCAATGCGCACATCATGACCGATAAGAATATTACCTAAAACTTTCGCACCAGCACCTACTACCACATTTTCACCGAGGGTAGGATGACGTTTTCCGCTTTGTTTTCCCGTTCCGCCTAATGTAACTCCTTGATAAATTAAGCAGTAATGACCGATAATCGCTGTTTCTCCAATGACAACTCCCATACCATGATCAATAAATACGCCTTTACCAATAGTTGCACCTGGATGGATTTCAATACCTGTAAAAAATCTTCCAAGATGAGAGATTAAACGAGGTATCACCGGTAAACCTAAGTTATATAATTTATGGGACAAACGATGAAGAACTAATGCTTGTAAACCAGGGTAGCAGAGTATAACCTCCAACCAATTACGGGCTGCAGGGTCTCGTTCAAATATGATTTCAAAATCAGCGATTAGTGATGATAACACGGTTAGCTAGTTTTTTTTATAAGTTCTCCTCTTAATAATATCTCTTATTTATCCCCTTTGAGCAAATAGGATCAAATACTTACAATAATATCTTAAATAAATGGTATTTAGATTTAACTTCGATTTTAAATGTGTTAGAAATGGGTTAACAAGGGGTAACATGGGGTTAAAACCCCTTGTCTTGTCTTGCCTTGCTTATATATAGTCACTTTAAATAATAATGAGACAGTTTTGTATGACTATTAATTATCGCAAAGTATCTAATGGTTGGCATTGCCCTACAAAATTTTTAAATTTGTCTCAATCTTAATTGAATTAACTATACAATTAATTTTGCACTGATAGTTAACAAGATTTAATCTCACAAATTGCATAATATTCCGGAGAAAGATATTGAGAAGCATAAGCTTGTAATTTTTCTGCCGTTAATTGTTTAACTATGTAAGGATATTGTAAAGCCAGATCGGCTTTTTTGAGAATTTGATAATAACCGTATAATCCGGCTAATTGTTCGGGGGTTTCAGTGGAAAAAATATAGTCATGACATAATGAGCGTTGACAAATCCTTAATTCATGAGATGTAATTGGTTCTTTTTGTAATCGATAAATATTGTCTCTGATAATGGCTTCTATTTGTTCAAGATTATTTCCTGATAAGTAGGCTGAAATGGTGAATAAACTAGAGTATTTTTGCAGAGAAAAGTCACAACTTATATCTAAAAGCAAATGTTCTTCTTCTCTCAATTTTCTAACTAACCTTGAAGTTCTACCACCTGTTAAAATAAGAGATAACATATCAAGGGCAATGGCACCTTCTAAATTTTCAATACCCGGTCCACTCCATCCCATAACTAAGCGAGGTTGTTCGAGACGAGGTAAAAATAATTCTTGACGACGAATATCAATCATCGGTGGTTCACAGTCGAAATCAACAACAGGACATTCTGAACGCACGGAAAAATCTTGAAAACAATTTTCTACTAAAGAAATAGATGTTTGTTGATCTATATTACCAACTAACACTACGGTCATATTTTCTGGCTGATAATGGGTTTTGTGATAACATCGCATTTGATTAGGAGTATGTTGTAATAATAAACATTCATCTCCCAATACTGATTTCCGATAAGGGTGATTTCGATAAATACTACTAGCAACACTTTGAAGAATCATCCAGTCATAATCATCATAGCTAGAGCGAATTTCTTCTAACACGACATCTCTTTCAATGTAAAAATCCTCATCTGGAATTTCGGCTTGTAGAATAATTTCAGCTAAATAAGGCAACGTATCAGGTAAATATTGAGAGGCAGTAGTTAAAAAAAAATGGGTATAATCGTAACTTGTAGCGGCGTTAGCTAAACCTCCAGTACTTTCTACTACATAATCAAAGTCTCCCGGAAGTATATTTTTTGTACCTTTAAAAATCATGTGTTCTAAAAAATGAGATATTCCAGACCATGATTCAGGTTCGGTGGTGACACCAGCATTTACCCAAACATCAGCTACGACTACTGAACTAGAGGGTATATGTTGATGTACTAAAGTTAACCCATTAGGAAAGGAGATGGTATTAAGATCACAACTACAATCTGATGGAGTTTGCGTTTTATGATGTGTTGATAGTATCATGTAAAAACATTTATTTACCTTTTCTTAATCTTACCTTTAATAATGTTAATTGACTGGGAGAATAATCAGCAATTTGGATTCAAAAAAAATCAATTTTTTTTCTGATTGCTTATAAACATGAATTTTGACAGGAGTTTATCCCATTAAGGTTTTTATTTTTTGTCAAGATTAGTTAACTTTTTGTACATTTCCTGACTTAACCCAACCTTCTTGTCCGCTACTAGGAACACGAACTTTTTGCCATACATTATCATTACTGGTACTTAAAATAATTAATTCAGCGTTATAATCAACGCCTCCGATTCTTTCAGCATTAGTATCAGGTTCAGAGCGTAAACTTAAACCAGTTGACCATGTTACTTTTGCTTTATAAGCACCAGCAGGTAAATTTTCTGGTTCTGGTTTTGTGACTTCGATTTTTTCTGGCTCTGGTTTTTGAACTTCGGGTTTTTCTGGTTCTGGTTTTTTAACTTCTGGAGAAGTCTTTTCTTCGGCAAAAGTATGTTTAGAAGGGTTTACAGAAACATTAGTGAGGAAAAAATAAGCACCACCAATGATACCCGCACCAAATAAGATGACACCTAAAAAGAAACCAACAATAAATTGAAATAGGCTAGATGGACTCATAATTGACAAAGGAGAAATAACACTTTGATTTTAACTAAAAATATTAACAAATTATTTTTCTGTCAAGGCAGTAATCAGTTATTAATAGTCAATAGTTGATAATTAACCTTTGTACCACATAACTACCTCATTCTTGATTGTTTTTTGGTTTCTGGGCGAATTTTAAATTACCCCAAGTTAATTTTTGTTGTAAAGTTTTGACATCTCCTTGTTTAGCTGCATTTTTGACTTCCCTGATATAATGAGCATTGGCAATGGCGTCTTCTTTAGAACGAGAACTGGTTTCAAAGCATTTTTCAAGGGCTTGATAAATACCAACACGGCGAATTTTAGTGAAATATTGACGCTCAATATCCAGTAATTTTGTCATCAATTCTAACTGCATTTCATCTTCACATAACTCTTGTAATATTTCCCATTCTTCTTTCCCTAAAAGACTATTACCAGCACCGATACGAGGATCATTAAATTCTTCTCCTTTGATTTCTTGATAAATTTGCGGTAAACTATCGTCAAATTCGTGTTTTTCTTCCAGCCAAATACGGCGTATTTCGCTTAATTCTTGGGTGGTAATTAATTTTATATCTTGAAATTCTGGAGGAGCAAATTTTTTGATATTCACTTCCGCTTCTAATACTTTTCTTAACCAATATTCTCGCCATTTTTTGAGATAAGGGCCTGGAATTGGTTCAATAGAGGTTTCTCCATCAACATTTCGCTCAAATAACTCTACTTTTCCGTAAATACGGCGAAAATCTCGCTTATCTCGATCATTTTTGATGTCTAACTCGTTACGAATATCTAATAAAGGTTGTAACCATTCTTTTTCTTCATCATTTTGAATCATTGCCTCCATAGACTTATCCTTACTTACCATGGTACACACCCAACAACCAAAACGAGAATCACCGCAACTTGGAGTTGAAGTATCTACAACTAAAGGGCATTCATTATCAGCCGTTGCACCTCGATACATCATAAATAAATCTTGATTATCACCTCCCCAAGGATTTTGCCATTGTAAAAGATATAGCCAAACTTCATCGGTACGCCAATCTTCGATAGGGGTATAAATATAAGAATTAGGTAAACGAGAATTGAGATTTAAACGGTCACGAAATCTACCTTTGGCGTGTTTTGCCATATTTTTTGCTCTAGCGAGACTCTCGGCTTTTCTAACTCCTAATACAAGGATAATTTCTCCATTGTTACGGACGGTTTCTCTGATAAAATTATCTACTGGTTGAATTTTCATTCTATCAGTACACCATCTGAAATTCTGACGAGGTGCCGGATACCCTTTGCCCATTAAACACACCCAAAAAGTATCTTTTACTGCTGGATTTAGTAAGTGAGTTTCAAAGGGCATTTTTTGCTTATGGGCAGCTATTTGCATCTGTTTTAAACAACCTTTTACCCAATGGGCAACAATGGGATTTTCTACTTGGGTGTCTGTGGTGATAACATAAACTTTTTTCTGGCGTTTTTCTACTGGTAAAGTGGCGATCGCATTCCAAATTAATTGTACAATACAAGAACTATCCTTGCCACCACTGTAACCAATAATCCAAGGAAAATTATCTTGAGAGTATAACTCTTGAATTTCGGCGGTTAAAACTTCTATATCAGTGACTAACTCTTCTAAAGTGCGAGGAGGAAACAGGGGAATTTGGGTATTATTCATAATAATTATAAATATGTAATAAGCTCAAGACAAATCTAAGTTGACTGGTGAAGGTAGGCACAGGGCAAGGATGCACAGGGCAAGGATGCACAGGGCAATGGCTAAATTCTGAATTATAAATTCTAAATTCTATTTCGGCGTTGAGGATCAAAAAATAAAGCTCTAACAACGGCTTTGCGTAAATCATTGGTTTCTGAAGGTGCATTTTCCCAAAGAGTTTCATAATAAAAAAAAGCAACCCCTAAACGATGTCGTCTCGCTTGACGCACTTTCTCTTCAATGAGAGTGATAGGAATAGGTTTATTTCTTAATCCTGTTAAAATAGCAATGCCGGTAGGAATTTTTTGTCGGGCAGATTGTAATTCAGGAAGATTTAATTCCTTAACAAAAGTACGCAAATCTGGGCGATAAACTTGGATAATTAATTCATCGACAATACCTAAATTAACCCATCGATTCCAATCTTGTAAAAATAAATTATAAGCTGTATAGTAAGGATTAGGGGCAACGGAAAAAATAGCATTAGGTTTTCTTTCTTTGACAGCTTTATTTAATCTCACCATAAAATCGGTTATTTTGTCAGCACGCCACTTTATCCAGCCTTTATCTTGAGGATTTTCGGGGGGATTTTTTTTGGTTTCTTGTTGATATAATGCAACGGTATAAGGATCATATCCAAAGTCTCTTGGTAGTACAGTATGATCATCAAATTGAATACCATCAACAGGGTATTTAGTGATAACTTCTAAAACTAAATCTGTGATAAATTGTTGTACTTGAGGATGAAAAGGATTTAACCAAACCACTTGCCCAGCTGCACTATCCCCGATTTTACTACCATCTCGGCGGTTAGTGATCCATCGAGGATTTTTAATCGCTAATTCCGAAGAAGGAGTTGTCATGAAACCAAATTCAAACCAAGGAATCACTAATAATCCTTGTTGATGCCCTTCTCTTACAATATCACCAATGACATCTTTATTGTGTAAATCTGATCGTACTAAAGGAGGAATACCAACACTTTCAGCTACTTGACTAGGATAAGAAACATAACCGGCATTCCATATCACAGGATAGATAGTATTAAAGTTTAAATCTGCTAATTCTCTTAAACTATTTTGCAATTGAGAAGGATCTATTAGTATATCAGTATCATTTTTGGTGAGCCAAACTCCTCGAATTTCAGGAAATACTGCTTGACTTATTACTTGTTGAGGATTAAGAAAAACTACCAAAAAGATTGATATGAGGAATAAGATGATAGTTTTCTGAATTTTATCTATATCGGAAAGTTTGATGGGAAAAAGATAATTCATTCTCAAGATGTGAAAAATTTGCCTAATCTATATTACCACTTACCCATGATCAAAACTATAACTAGAAACGAAATACAATCTTACAAGTATTGTTTTAAAAAATAAGTACTCATGTAAATTAATTGTCTAAAGGCAACGGGCAGTATTTAATTGAAGGAGGAGTAGATAATTTTGCCAATGGCTTTAAATTTATTGCTAATATTTGTTTAAATACAAACTATATTTATCAACAACCTCAATCAATTCCTCGTTTAGGGATTTATTCGATTCAATGATTCAAAATAATATTAAAACAAATTAATCTCTTAATTTTAGAAATAGATAATCAAAAAAATAATTGTTTAAAGTAAATATTTTATACTTTAATTAATCAACATAATTTATTTTTGCATAAGGCTCTAAGGATTGTAAAATATTAACACCATAACTACGATAATTAACTCGATTATCTAATAATGCCATTACCCCTTCATTTTTTCTAATTGACATTGTAGCTTGTTGTAAAATTTTAATAGCTAAAGGTAAAAGATAAAGGCGAAACCAATCTTTTTTCTTATTTTTATAATGGGTAACTTGTGCAGAAATTAGAGGATTTTCTAAGGAAGGAATCGGTAAAGTGGCAAAAATTAATAGTATCGGTGTTAATAATTGAGATTGATAGTTTAACCAGAATTTTATATCACAAACAAGGATACTATTTTTTCCTATATTTAAAGAATTTAATTGTACTCTAGAACCAAAATAAGCTGCTAAATTAGAAGTAATTTGTACTTGTAAAGGTAGATCATCAATAATAACAATTATGGGATAATGATTAACTTTGATACTACTAACTAAAGCTAAAATTTCTTGAGTAACTCGACTTTGAAATTCAGGATGATTCGGAAAAGGAAAGTTACGAGGAAAATAGAGGTTAAGATGTTGATGTTGACCATCAGGAGAAAATTTTAAGCAAGTAAAACTATCTAAATTTAAGCCTAATGACTCACCATAATCGAGAGGGTATTTTTGAGGATCTAAATAATTAGATAATAAAATAAAAGGTTGATTTTGCCAAATATTATTTATTAAAGATTTTAACTCTAAAGGTGATGATTTGATCGTGAAAGAACCTTGATCTCTATTAATGGTAAAGTAGTTAATATATCTATTACTTTCTTCTAAGGCTTGTTGTAATTTAATAAATTTTCTTAAAACTTGTTTATTTTCCTTTTCTATATTAATAAAATCAAGCAATTGTTCAAGAATTATGATTTCTTCTTCCTCTAATAAATAACTATTATAAGGGTTCGGAGGATGACTATAAATAGATTTGGTTAACTTAGCTAATTTTTCTCTAATAAAATCCTCATGCTGAGGAAAAAATAACTGTAAATTATACCAATCTTGTACATTGATTTTTTCAGTTAAATATTCGGTGATAATATCAGGTAAATTTTCGGCTTCTTCTATAATAGTAACAATGTTATTATCTACTAAGTTATTAATCATTAAATCTAACCAATCATGATGATTAATTATATATAAACTAAATTTTTTAGCTGAATTTTGCTCATACTTAGTCTTGATCAACTTTTTTGTATTTAACCATCGTTGTAATGGCGGAATTTTTTCTTCAATTAATATTCGTTGAATCTTATTTTCTGCGACAATAATAACGGAAGAAGAAGATAATAAAGCTGGGGTTAAATAACTAGGATAATACTGCTGATAATTTATCCCAGTTTGAATAATGGTTGATCGTCCTAATCTTAACCCACGAGCCACCATTCTCACCATCGTTAAATGATGTAACCAATAGGAGGAGGATTTTTTTTCTAAAAAACTTCTTAACTCTGAGTGTGCTTCTACTTCTAACATTTATATTTTACGATCAGACCACAGGGAGGATAATTAATTTTGCCTTAATTTTTAAATTTTACCTTTGATCACCAATGTTATCACAAGTTATATCTAGTAACGTACTTTATATATAAGATATTAATATTTTTGGGGAATTAGATCAAATATTCATTTGTAATCTATAAAATGTCGGTTAAACTCAAAAAACTTAATAAATTTTTAATAATTACCTCTTATTGTTATCAAAAAAACATTAAAAAGAAAATTCAATAGAATTGGTAATTATCTTTACAACTAATTGGGATCAAGGAATGTTAGTTTAGATAATGTAAAGATAAATTAAATTTAAAAAAACTCATTATTATCATGGCTCAAATACTAGATG
>NZ_VRZC01000110.1 GCF_016743215.1 Geminocystis sp. GBBB08 | reverse complement strand
CTAAAATAAAGGTATCATTACCACTTCCCGTTTTGATGGTATTTATGTATTCAAAATTCTTCACTAAAGTATTAGCCACATTGACGTTAACACTTTGAGTCATATTCAGATTAACGGCTTCTGTGATGTTACTAAGGTTAAGATTAAAACCATCTACTCCCCCAATGGCATCAAAAGTATTTCCCTGATCTATGGTAAAATAATCGTTAAAGTTTGTCCCGATCAGATTTAAACGTTCAATGTTTTCAAAATAAAGCAAAGAGGCATTGGTATCAAGAATGCTACGAATGCGATTAGCATCATTATAAATACCTTTATCTCCATAGTTAAGTCCACTATAGTCAAGAATCAGAGTATCTGTTCCTTCTCCACCATAGATTTTACTACTATCATTGTTAGAACTATAAGCCGCCGTTCCTAAAATAAAGGTATCATTACCACTTCCCGTTTTGATGGTATTTATGTATTCAAAATTCTTCACTAAAGTATTAGCCACATTGACGTTAACACTTTGAGTCATATTCAGATTAACGGCTTCTGTGATGTTACTAAGGTTAAGATTAAAACCATCTACTCCCCCAATGGCATCAAAAGTATTTCCCTGATCTATGGTAAAATAATCGTTAAAGTTTGTCCCGATCAGATTAAAACGTTCAATGTTTTCAAAATAAAGGAAAGAGGCATTGCTATCAGCCATGGGACGAATGCGATTAGCATCATTATAAATACCTTTATCTCCATAGTTAAGTCCACTATAGTCAAGAATCAGGGTATCTGTTCCTTCTCCACCATAGACATTTCCAAAACGATTGATTAAAGTATCATTTCCTTCACCACCAATAAGAGTGTCATTTCCTCCAGCACCAATAAGAGTATCATTTCCTCCAAAACCATCAATTATATTATTTCCAGTGTTTCCGGTAATACGATTATCGTAATTATTTCCATATCCATTAATGTTACTACTGCCTGTTAAGGTTAGGTTTTCTAAGTTTGCCTCTAAAGTATAAGTAATAGAGGATTGTACTGTGTCTGTTCCTTCATTGAGATTTTCAGTTATGTTGTCTCCCGTGTTATCAACAAGATAAGTATCATTACCCGCACCGCCCACCATCGTATCATTTCCTATACCACCGTTGAGGGTATCGTTACCTCCTCCTCCCAAAAGGCTATCATTTCCAGCTAAACCACTGAGGGAATCATTGCCAGTAAGATCACTGAGAGGGGGTGGGAGTATATCGTTGCCGTTTGTACCTATAAATACTGCCATAGTACATGATCTGGTTAAATTTTATACAGTTATACAACTAACATTATTTTGAGAAAATTGCTGACTTTCGGTTATAAAATGTTTCCTTCTTTTTGATTCGATTCTAACATGGTTAATAAATTTAAGACTAGCTCAATTATGTTGTCTTTATGGGGATAATCTAGCGGTAGATTTTTTAATTCCTCAATGGCTTTTTGCTGTATATTTCCTTTCCCTAACATCCTCAACCATAAAGTCTCTTGATTTACTGGTAACTGATGAATTACAACTATGCCCGTTTGCAAAGAAGCTGGAAATAAATATACTCCATTGCCATAAATCTTTTCGTTTAATTGAGCCGAAAAACTTTCCAATTTATTACTTGATAAAGTTAGTGTTAAAATCCATAAAAAAGGTATTTCATTGTCAGATATTATCTCTTTATTTTTACGTTTTTCTCTTCGTTGTTTTCCTTGTACATCAAATAATTTACTCAGATATTCAATAATTTGATGAATCTCAATGGGGTTTCTAAACACCTCGAATAAACAGCTAGTTTGAGCTAATTTTCCTAATAATCCTAGAGTGTCAGGGGTTGTGGGTACTGGTTTTTGGGGAATGAAAAAAACACCGATTTCTCTCATTTCACTACCAACGGTTTCCCCTGCATTAACTAACCCATATTCTCCGAACCAGTGGAAGTTATTGTAAAATGCGATGCAAACCCCACCCTACTTAAATTAGACGATGTAAAGTTTCAATAAGTATGTCTTGGTTAAATTTACCTTTTATGATATAAGCATTTGCTCCAGCGTCTGCCCCTCGTTTTCGATCATCATCGGAAGCTAGAGAAGAGACTAAAATAATCGGTAATTCGCTAAATTGATGATCCTGTCGTACTTTTGTGGTAAATTCTAAACCATCTAAATTTGGCATTTGAATATCGGAAACTACCGCATCAAATTGACGAGTTTTAATTTTATGCCATGCGTCTAAACCATCAACGGCAGTGATAACTTCAAATCCTGCTCCCTCTAAAATACGTTTTTCTTGGGTACGGGTAGCAATGGAATCTTCAGCTAGTAAGATAGTAGCACGTTCTTTGACTTTATCTTTATCTACTTTACGAGCAATGGTAACTGTTAAATTACGTTTTTGAATAGAGGTTAATAAGTCTTGGGGATTGAGGATCATACATACTTCTCCTGTACCAAGAATTGTTGAACCAGAAACATTACGCACTCGTTTCAAAAGTTTACTTTGAGGTTTAATTACTACATCTTGAGTATCAGTAACTTCATCTACTAATAAACCAAATAATTCTTCTCCGATTTTGATTAAAACGCAAGGAATATTTTTTTGTGCAGATTTATTTTCTTCCTGTGAAACCCCTAATTCTAGTAATTCTGACAAGAAAGCTACGGAAATTGCAGCACCATCAAGGGTTATAGTCTGTTTTCCTTCGATTAAAAAAATGTCTTCAGGGGCAATTAATAAAGAGGTTTGGACAAATTCAATGGGTATAGCTTGGGTAATACCAAAGATTTTGACTAATAAAACGTTAGCTGTTGCTAAAGTTGTGCCTATTTGAATACGGAAAGTTGTACCTTGACCTTTTTCTGAGACAATATCGATACTGCCTTTTAATCGTTCAATATTAGTATGTACGACATCTAAACCAACACCTCTACCTGAAACTTCGGTAATAAATGTACGAGTAGAAAAACCAGGTTCAAAAATCAGGGATTGTATCTGACTTTTTGTCATGGCGTTTAATTCTTCTGGTTTATACATCCCCCGACGAATAGCTGTTTCTTTTATTTTTTCAATATCTAACCCTCTACCATCGTCTTTGACTTCAATAAAGATATTACTGGCAGTTTGATAACCTTTTAACCAAATTGTACCGGTTGGGTTTTTGCCTTGTCTTTCTCTTTCGGCTGGAGTTTCTAAACCATGATCGATACAATTACGAATCATGTGCATTAAGGGATCTTTAATTTCTTCTAAAATATATTTATCGGCAACGGTTTCTTCCCCTTCGATAATTAACTCGATTTGTTTTTCTTCCTGTTTAGATAAATCTCTCACTAAGCGGGGAAAGAAATTAAACACGTTGGATAATGGTAATAATCGCAGGGTTTTAATTTTCGACTCTAATTCATCGGCGATTAAATCCAAACGAGTACTATTGTCGTGAGCTGTCGATCGCAAATCTTGTATTAAATTTTCAATGCGATTTTGAAAAGTGTCATCTTCATTGAGATAAGCATTACCCTTGCGATAACGTTTTTGCATTTTACCCATTTTCCAGTCTTCCCAAAGGTTGGCGATTTGTTCCATTTGAGAGGCAAAATGGGCGATTCTGATTTTCGTAACGGTTAATTCTCCCGTCTGAGTCATCAAAGCGTCTAAATGACGAGTCTGCACCCTAATAGTATCAATTTTATAGGGTTCTCCGGCTTTTTGGTCTTGTGGAGGCAGTTTTGAAAAAGTTTTTGACTTATTATTTTTAATTACAGTTTTAGGCTCGGTTTTTTTTGTGATAGATATTTCTTCCGATGGTGATGGAGATAAATTTACTTGTTCATTGAGAATGTCAGGTTCTGAGAAGGCGATGGTGTTTTCATCATCAGCAATTATATCTTCTATCAGAAAAGAAATATCATTAACAGAAGACTGACTTTCTTTTTGAGGAATTAATAATGCTAAAAGTTCGTTAGGATTAATGTTACTTGGATTTCCTGTGACACTTTCGGTGACTATTTCTCTAACACCATCTAAAGTTTGATAAATCTTTGTCGAAATTTGCTCATTACCATTACTATCAAGTAGGGAAATTTCCTCCCTTTCTACTTGTTTAATTAAGGTTTCTAAATAATCTGTAATTATGGCGATACTTTCTACTCCCATAATACGAGAATCGCCTTTGACACTGTGAATTTCTCTTAATAAATAGTCAAATTTTTCGGCTTTATCCTGGGGATTATTTTCTAAATATTCGATGGTAGAAATAATATTATCAAGATGCTGATTGGTGGTGATATGATATATATCTCTCAATTCATCATCTTCAATATATACAGGATGAGGATCAATTTTTGTTACATTCATCGAAAATGTGGTATTTACAGGAAAAGATTCTTGCTCACCATAAACACTATCTAACAATAAATCAAGGGTAGAATCAGGGTTAATACCACTAGGCTCATCGGTAACGGCTTCATGAACTAATTTTTTCATTGCGTCTAAAGTTTCATAAAGGCGATCGCTAATTTCAGGAGTTAAAGTTAATTCGTGTTTTTTAATATCCCCTAAAATATCTTCAATGGAATGAGCTAAATTTTCGACAGATTCTACTTCAACGATGCGAGAATCACCCTTTAAACTATGAGCTTCTCGTAAAATTTCTTCAATAGAATCTAAAGTTTCGGGATGTTTTTCTAACTCTAATAAGCCCGTTTCTATTTTTTGTAAATGTTCTTGACTAGAGGTTTTGTAAATTTCTCTTAATTCTTCATCTTGTATCATAGCCGTCTCCCGTGTTTTTTATATTAATACATATAAACTAAAGCAATAAGTAGATAGACAAAATTAATAGTGTATTTTATTGTTGGATAAATCTAGGAGAACAAGGGGTTAAAACTGTTTACTTATATACAATTTATTCTATCCAAGTACTTATTGGAGCATATTATTATTTATCTTTTCTGATTCTGATTTATTGTTAACCTCACAATAAATTAACCATTAAGTGACAATAAATTTTATGTTCTATATTTAAGATATAACTAATTTCCCTAAAATGATTAAAAATAATAAGATTAAGTTACTAGCAGATTTTTCAAATCAATAATGAATGCTAATCTGACAAAAAAATAATCCCATGAAGAAAAAATCGTATAACCTTAAAAGTAAATATAAAGAGTATTTATCATCTATATGACACTAGAAACTACTTCAGAATTATTTTGTACCCCTACGATTAAAGTAGAAGACGATCGCACGGGCATGAGTTCGGAAACTCTCAAACGAGCTTTTTTAGACAACTTATTCTATATTCAAGGAATTGATCGCAATCAAGCATCTGATTATGATTATTATGTAGCTTTAGCCTATACTATTCGAGACAGGTTACTGCAACGTTTCTTAAAAACTACGGATACCTATAAAAAAAATCCCCAAACGAAATTAGTTTGTTATTTCTCCGCCGAATTTTTAATGGGTAGATATTTAGGTAATAATTTAGTTAACCTCGATATTTACGAACAAGTTAAAACTGTTATCGCTGAATTAGGTTTAGATTTAGAGGAATTAATCGAACAAGAACCAGATCCGGGCTTAGGAAATGGCGGTTTAGGGCGATTAGCGGCTTGTTTTCTCGATTCTCTCGCTAGTTTAGAAATTCCTGCCATTGGCTACGGTATTCGCTACGAATTTGGCATTTTTTATCAAGTGTTAAGAGACGGTTGGCAAGGAGAAATGCCCGATAACTGGTTAAGATTTGGTAATCCTTGGGAATTACCTCGCCCTAGTGAAACCGTACCAGTGAAATTAGGTGGTTACACTCAAGGTTATCATGACAGTAAAGGACACTATCGTGTTTCATGGATACCTGAGCGCACAGTGATCGCTATTCCTTATGATACTCCAGTACCGGGTTATAAAACTAACACCGTCAACCCTCTCCGTTTATGGAAAGCAGAAGCTAGTGAAGAGTTTAACTTTGAAGCCTTTAACGCTGGTAACTATGATCGTGCTGTGGAAGAAAAAATTAACTCGGAAACAATTTCAAAAGTACTTTATCCTAATGATAACACTCCCGCCGGAAAAGAATTAAGACTCGCTCAACAATATTTCTTTGTTTCTGCATCTTTGCAAGATTTAATCAATATTCATCTGCGCAATAATAAAAACTTAGATAATTTCCACGAAAGAATCGCTATTCAACTTAATGACACTCATCCGGCTATCGCCGTAGCGGAATTAATGCGCTTATTTGTGGATGAACACGGTATCGATTGGGATCGTTCATGGTATATTACCCAAAAAACCTTATCTTACACTAACCATACCTTAATGCCTGAAGCGTTAGAAACTTGGGATGTTAGTCTATTTAAAAAAATCCTTCCCCGTCATTTAGAAATTATTTACGAAATCAATCATCATTTCCTTGACGATATACGCACATGGTATCCGGGTAATGAAGATTTACTTTCTCAAGTATCCATCATCGGTGAAAATGGTGGTAAACGAGTGCGCATGGCAAATTTAGCTTGTGTTGGTAGTCATGCTATTAACGGTGTTGCTGCCTTACATACAGAATTACTCAAACAAGATACTCTCAGCGCTTTTGCTTTCCTTTGGCCTGAAAAATTCTACAATAAAACCAATGGTGTAACTCCTCGCCGTTGGATGGTATTAAGTAACCCTGAATTGTCTAAACTCATTACTTCGAGAATTGGTGAAGGTTGGGTAAAAGATTTAAGTCAAATTCAAGAAATTGAAAAATATATCGATGATGCTGATTTTTGTCGTCAATGGCGTGATATTAAACAAGCGAATAAACAACGATTAGCTGAATATATTTTCAAACAAAGAGGAATTGAAGTTAATGTTAACTCTATTTTCGATGTTTTAGTGAAACGGATTCATGAATATAAACGTCAACATTTAGATGTTTTAAATATTATCACTCTTTATAATCGCATCAAACGTAATCCTGAACTCAACATTACTCCCCATACTTTTATTTTTGGAGGCAAAGCTGCACCCGGTTATTTTATGGCAAAATTGATCATTAAATTAATCAATAGTGTTGCTGATGTAGTCAATAAAGATCCAGACATCAGAGGGCGAATAAAAGTCGTATTTTTACCTAACTTTAACGTTTCTTTAGGACAAAAAATCTATCCTGCTGCTGATGTTTCTGAACAAATTTCTACCGCAGGAAAAGAAGCATCAGGTACTGGTAATATGAAATTTGCCATGAATGGTGCATTAACTATCGGCACTTTAGACGGTGCTAACATCGAAATTCGGGAAGAAGCGGGGGCAGAAAATTTCTTTTTATTTGGTTTAACGGCTGAAGAAGTTTATAAATATAAAGCATCTGGTTATAACCCTCGTCACTACTATGAAACTAATTCAGAATTAAAAGAAGTAATTGATCGTATTGCTGATGGTTATTTCAGTCACGGCGATAAAGAAATATTTAAACCCATCGTTGATTCCCTTTTATATGATGATCAATATATGTTATTAGCAGATTACCATTCTTATGTTGAGTGTCAAAAAGAAGTAGCTTTGGCATATAAAGATCAAGAAAAATGGACTAGAATGTCTATCTTAAATAGCGCTCGTATGGCTAAGTTTTCTAGCGATCGCACTATAAATGAATACTGTAACGAGATTTGGAATGTAAAACCTGTGAAAATTGAGTTAGAGGATTACCAAGGATAGATTAAGTAATAAGTAATAAGTAATTTAAAATAATACTGATGGCTAATACATCATCCATAATCCACTTGATCTTTAAATGAGAGAATATCATTGATGCACAGAAGTTTTGCCAAGAATAATTAATTAATCATAATGGCACAAATTAGCATAAACTAATCTAAGAAAGTTTAGTTAGTAAAATAATCTATATTTCAGGAGATTTAAAAAATGTCAATATTATTCCAATTACTTTTAACAGCTTTAGTGTTTTTCTCTTTTGTTTTGATAGTATATGTACCCGTTGCTTATGCTTCTCCTCAGAATTGGGAACAGTCAAAACCTTTACTATATTTAGGCTCAGGCTTATGGATTGTTTTAGTAATTGCAGTGGCGGTGTTGAACTTTTTCGTAGTTTAAAAAAACTTTTTGTTAAGAAATATTGAGTATCTATTTTGAGATTTATCTAGGTGGGCAAAAGTCAATAAGCTGAAACGTATATAGTTTGTCGATGAATACCGGACTAAAACACGAGGAAACTAAGAGATTTAAAAGTTTACTTTCAATAAATAATATATTGATCTAAAACTTGAATGCGTTGTGGCTTAATAAATCATAAGTATTTTTGCTCACCAAATTATTAAAAACAAAAATATTTATGAGGATAAATGGCAGTTTTTGAAGGAAATTTTAATCAAGATATATCTAGCCTCCGTTTTGCCTTAGTTATAGGGCGTTTTAATGATTTAATCACGAATAAATTATTAGCAGGTTGTCAAGATTGTCTAAAAAGACACGGTGTTGATATAAACCCTGAAGGTAATCAAGTAGATTATGTCTGGGTGCCGGGTAGTTTTGAAGTGCCATTAGTAGCTCGAAAATTAGCCTTAACTGATCGTTATGATGCTATTATTTGTTTAGGTGCAGTTATTAGAGGAGATACACCTCATTTTGATTATGTAAGTAATGAAGTTGCCAAAGGGATAGCTGCCGTAGGTTTACAAACGGGAGTGCCGATTATTTTCGGTATTTTAACTACTGATACCATGCAACAAGCCTTAGAAAGAGCGGGAATAAAAAGTAATCATGGCTGGGGTTATGCCATGAATGCGTTAGAAATGGCTACCCTGATGAAACAAATTCCCTAAAAAAAGAGAATACACCCCTCACAATTATGGGAGATATTTAAAGATTTTATCTTCCTTCTGTTATCTAAAACTTACCCATTGTTACACAAAATTTACTTTATCCATTTACCGTTAAAAGCTCACTTCACTGATTATTTTTGTTAACTTAGACTATATATAGCTTTTAGTTTTAGAAAAAATATAGTTATGATGGAATTTATCGTTACTTTAATTGTCACTGCCATCTCTATGATTGTGACATCGAAAATAGTGCCGGGTATTGTAATTAGTACGACTTCGGCGGCTTTTATTGGTGCTTTTGTTTTTGGCATAGTAAACGCTATTGTTAAGCCAATTTTAATTTTATTTACCCTTCCTGCAACAATTCTTACCCTTGGTTTATTTTTATTCGTTATCAATGCTATTTGTTTTTATTTAGTTGCTTATTTCACCCCTAACTTTTCTGTTAATAATTTTATCGATGCCCTTTTAGGCTCAATTTTAGTTTCTATTGTGTCTAGTTTCTTAAGTAACATTCTTGGTAAGTCATAAATAATGAGAAATGAGGAATGAGGAATTAGAAATGAGGAATTATGAATTAGGGATACAGCCCATAAACCGCTTTATAATAAACTAAAAACTAGGGTTTAATTTATTTAACTGAAAATCATAACTCATACTTTTTGACGCACCCCTACTTATCACCCATCACCCGTTAATAAATGTCTCCCCTATCTCGCTTACTCAAATATTCCCATAAATATCAAACGTCTATTTATCAAGCTGTAACTTGTTCGATTTTAAATAAGTTGTTTGATTTAGCACCCCCTGTCTTAATTGGTGCGGCGGTGGATGTGGTAGTAAAACGACAAGATTCTTTTATAGCTAGATTCGGTGTTAAGGAAGTTTTTGACCAATTATTGATTTTAACTATCTTATCAGCTATTATTTGGGGTTTAGAATCGGTTTTTGAGTATGCATACCAACGTCTATGGCGTAACCTAGCTCAAAATATTCAACACGATTTACGGCTTAATGCCTATCGTCATATTCAAAATTTAGAGTTGGAATACTTCGAGAATAACAGCACTGGAAGACTTTTAGCAATTCTTAATGATGATATTAACCAATTAGAGAGATTTTTGGATGTTGGAGCGAATGAAATTTTACAGGTTTTAACTACCGTTATCGTTATCAGTGGTGCTTTTTTCTTCTTAACTCCTAATACCGCATGGATGACTATTATTCCTATTCCTGTAATTATATGGGGTGCGATCGCTTTTCAAAAGTTACTCGCCCCTCGTTATATGGCGGTGAGAGAAAAAGTCAGTCTGCTTAACAGTCGTTTAGCTAATAATTTGACTGGCATCACCACTATAAAAAGTTTTACCACAGAAGAATACGAAATTGAACGAGTTAGAAAAGATAGTGAGGCGTATTTACAAAGTAATCAAAAAGCGATAACTTTAAGTGCCGCCTTTGTGCCATTAATTCGTTTTGTTATTTTGGCAGGATTTACTGGTATTTTACTTTTTGGTGGTTTAGAAGTCGAAAAAGGTAATTTGACAGTAGGTACTTATAGTGTGTTAGTTTTTATGACGCAACGGTTACTATGGCCTTTGACTCGTTTAGGAGATACCCTTGATTTATATCAACGGGCGATGGCTTCCACTTCACGGGTAATGGATGTGTTAGATACCCCTATGACGATTCATTCAGGAGATTTACCTTTATCTTTAGCTATGGTAAAAGGAGAAATTGAATTTAGTAACATCACTTTTGCTTACCATCAAAGAGAATCCGTTATCGAAAATTTTAACTTGATGATTCCCGCCACTTCCACCATTGCCATTGTTGGTTCGACAGGTTCAGGAAAAAGTACTATAGTTAAGTTATTGTTACGTTTTTATGAAATCCAATCAGGTAATATCACCTTTGACGGCATCAACCTCAAAGATATTGTTTTATATGATTTACGCCGTGCTATTGGTTTAGTCAGTCAAGATGTGTTTTTATTTCATGGTAGCGTGAGGGAAAATATTGCTTATGGTAGCCCTAACGCTACTGAAGAAGATATTATTAATGCGGCTAAGATGGCAGAAGCCCACCATTTTATCATCGAGTTACCTCAAGGTTATGATACCATTGTCGGTGAAAGGGGGCAAAAACTTTCAGGAGGGCAACGCCAAAGGCTTTCCATTGCACGGGCAATTCTCAAAAATCCTCCTATTCTTATCCTTGATGAAGCTACTTCTGCTGTGGATAATGACACGGAAGCTGCGATCGCCAAATCATTAAAACAGATTACAGAAAACCGTACAACAATTATGATAGCCCATCGTCTTTCTACCATTCGCCATGCCGATTGTATCTATGTGTTAGATAAAGGAAAAATTGTTGAATCAGGAAGTCATGAAGAATTAGTCAACCAAAAAGGTATTTATCAAAGTTTATGGCGAGTACAAACAGGAATATATTAGAAGTAATACTTAATTTAAGGAGGAATTAGATAAAATGTTTACTTTAAGTGATTTCAAAAAAACTCGTTTTTATCAAGACACTTATCGTGAAGGTAAAATTGAAGGAGAAATTGAGGGCAAAATTAAAGGCAAATTAGAAACTATCCCTAACTTACTTAATCTTGGTTTAACAGTAGAACAAATTGCTATAGCCTTAAACTTAGATCTTGAATTCGTCAAAAAAGTAGCCCTCTCTGAACAAAATTAACAAAAGAAATAAAATATTGAGGGCAATATTATGAATAAAATTAATTTACTCAAACTAGTATTAGATTTAACAAAAGACGATAATAAAAGTATTTCTTTAGCTGAATTATTAATTAGTCGCCATCGTGATGAAAAGTTATATTTCTTCACCATTATTAATTACTTTTAAATAAAATAATCATAATTAAACTATTACAATTATTTTTGTAATATGAAAACTGCTAAAATAAATAAAGAAAAATGATAGTAGCTACTCCGATTAAAACAGAAGAAAAAAAAGTTTATAGCCTTGAAGAATATTTAGCATTGGAGGAAAATGCAGAAGAAAAGCACGAATATCATGATGGAGAAATTATTAAAATGACAGGCGGTACAACTAATCATAATATTTTAGCACTAAAAATTGCATCTCTTTTTTTATCTTTTTTAGAGGAAGAAAATTATCAAATTTATATAGGAGACGTGCGGTTATGGATTGAAGAATATCATCGTTATACTTATCCTGATGTGATGGTAATTGAAGGTGAGCAAGTGTATGAAGGTAACGGAAAAAATACCGTTATTAATCCTCTTTTAATTGTCGAAGTTTTATCTAATTCTACTAAAGATTATGACCAAAATGATAAATTTGATAGTTATCGAACTTTACCTAGTTTACGAGAATATATCTTAATTGATCAGTATAAATATTATGTTAAACAGTTTACTAAAACACCAGAAAATAAATGGTTATTAACAGATTATATCGGTGAAGATGCCACCGTAAAATTAGAGTCAATTAACCTTGAAATTAGTTTAAAAACACTTTATAAAAAAGTAAATTTTCAGTTTAATGATTAACCATAAAATCAGGCGATCGCCTTTGATAATTATTAAGAATTAAAATATTAAATTAGGAAATGAATTTTCTTATAACTGTTTAAGCAAACCTGATATTACCTGAGTTCGACAGAATAAAACTAATGGAGGCAAGACAGGGAGGTGGGAGGTGAGAAGGAGATGGGGGAGATTGTTGTCAAAATAACTCAACTGTTAATGTAGTGTGTTTAAATCGTTTATTTTTATAGCTTCCTCATTAATTCAGCAGCCCCTAATTATAGAAAATCAATTTTAATAATATTTAAGTCTATTCTCAAAGAGCGTCTCCTCGTCTCACCTTCACCGATAATTTTATATCGAACTGAGGTGATATAACTGATTCCCTAATCATTAGGGTGCTTGATTTTCTACGACTCCATCTACTTGATCTAGTTCTATATTTGCACCTAAATCCATCACTTCTATATCCCATTGCCCACGACGAGCAGTTTCAAAAACAATATAACGACCATCAGGACTAATACGAGGATTTCTTAACCAACTACGATAACCTTGAGTCAATAACTGAGTTTGTTTTGTAGCTCTATCGTATAAAAAAATGTCAGGTCGCCCTTGAATACTAGAAATATAGACAATATATCTACCCGTACGACTAAGACTCGGACTATCGGTAATCGCATTACCTAAATTAAAACCGGGTAAATCGACAAAAGATTGTTGTTGTAAGTCATACAATAAAACTTCTCTACGTCCATAACGATTTGAAACCATTGCTAACCAACGAC
>NZ_VRZC01000010.1 GCF_016743215.1 Geminocystis sp. GBBB08 | reverse complement strand
TAAGGCTAAACGAATTAAACTCCAATGGATGCCTTCGTTACAAATACCACCGAGAAAATCTACTACTCTTTTTTTCTCACTAAATGATCGCTTTTCAAACCATCCCACCGTTGTATCATTATCATGAGTGCCTGTATAAACGACACAATTACGATCGCTATAATTATACGGTAAAAAACCGTTAGCTCGATCAGAATCAAAGGCAAAATGTAAGACTTTCATCCCCGGAAATTTATACTTATCTCGCAATTCCTCTACTTCAGGAGTAATAACCCCTAAATCTTCAGCAATAATCGGTAAAGTGCCTAATTGTTGCTCTAAAATACTAAAAAACTTATCACCCGGTGCAATTAACCATTCACCATTAACAGCAGTGGTTTCTCCTTCAGGCACAGCCCAATAAGCCTCAAAACCACGAAAATGGTCAATACGCATAATATCAACATATTCTAACATTCCTTTAATACGTTGTATCCACCATGCAAAATTCGTTTCTTCTAAGGCTTCCCAATCATATACTGGATTACCCCATAATTGACCAGTCTCACTAAAGTAGTCAGGAGGAACTCCCGCCATTAATGCCACTGCCCCTGTTTTTTCATCTAAACAAAAAATGCCTTGATTTGCCCATACGTCAACGCTATCATGAGCAACGTAAATGGGAATATCACCAAAAATTTTAACGTTTTTCTCGTTGGCATATTCTTTCAGGTTTCGCCATTGTTTAAAGAAGCTAAACTGCAAGAATTTATGATAAAACATCTCATGACCTAATTTTACTTGCCATTGAGATATTGCTTCAGGATTACGTTTGGCGATCGCTTCCTCCCACTGAAACCAAGCCGCCCCTTGATGATAGTCTTTCAAAGCCATGTAGAGGGAATAATCTTCTAACCAGTAACTATAATCTTGGCAAAATTGACTAAATTCTTGTTTATATTCGTCTTCTTTTCGATTTTGGAATGATTCAAAAGCCTTGAGAAATAAAGGATATTTTTCTTTAATAACTAAATCAAAATTAACACGAGAATTTTTTGTAAAAGCAAAAACAGTTTGTATCGTTTCCAAATCTTTTTCCGTTAATAAACCATCACCATAAAGAATATCCAAGCTAATCATCACAGGATTACCTGCAAGGGCACTATAGGCTAAATAAGGGGAATTTCCCGCCCCAGTCGGTCCCAAAGGCAGAATTTGCCATACTTGTTGATCACTTTTTTCTAAGAAATCTACGAAACGATAAGCACCATTTCCTAAATCACCGATACCGTAACTACTTGGTAAGGAGGTTGGATGTAGTAAAACGCCACTCAATCTGCGATCGAACATATATTTATTAGGGATTAAGAATTAGGAATTAGCACTCAGGTTTAAACCCCTTGTTAGGATTAAGAGTTTCGTGGCAAGATGCCTATTTTACAACTATTAATTATCAACTATCAATGATTTCTTATTACTTATTACTTACTTACTATATATTTATTACTCATTACTAATTACTTAACTTAAAGATCGCCTCGTAAAGCGTAAAGAATAAAAACGATTACAGGACCTGCGATTAAAATAAAACCGACGGAGGTTAATTGTAAAATAACTTGTAAATCTAAACCACTAAAAAGAATTGTAATGAAATCCATAGCTACTCCTAGTTTTTAAATAATGATCTTAAATGTTTGGCACTAAATCTAACAAGATATATGATACTAGGAAAGGAAGATTATTTATTGACAAAAACAGCCTAAATTTATTAAGTTTTGTTACAATTTTTGTAGTTATATGAGTGAATGGCGATGTATCGAAAATTGTGGTGCTTGTTGTAATTTAGATCCGAGCGATCGCCCAGATTTAGGGGATTACCTCAGTGAATCGGAGTTAGAGTTATATCTGAGTAGGGTAGGAAAAGATGGTTGGTGTATTAATTATGATAAGGATTCAAGAAAATGTCAGATATATGACGATCGCCCTCGTTTTTGTCGAGTTAAGGCGGATGTTTTTAACCAAATGTATGATATTCCTTTAGAGGAGTTTGAAGAGTTTGCCATAGATTGTTGTCACCAGCAAATTGAAGGAGTTTATGGGGAAGAAAGTGAGGAAATGAATAGTTATCTAATGAAAGTGGGGTGAACCAGCACTAACAAATAAGGGATAATTTGGGGTTTTAGCTTATTCTTATCATTTTCATTTTTTTTTCCTTTACGAAATTATTAGGAATTATCCCTAAACTTGTGTTACAGCCGTTTTTAGATCAATAACTATAACTTGCATCTTTTCAAATTAGTAAAACATTTAAAAAACTTTTCCTCATTGCTTATTACCCATTGCCTATTGCCGCAACGTCTGCAAGAAATCTATTTTAAAAGATCTTAATGGGTATCTAATGGTAAAGATTTTAAAGAATATTCAATAATTGCATTAACTTGATCTTGTAAATTATCACCATATGTATTCGATAAATAACTGAGTAATTCTAAGGCATAATCAGGATAATCTAAAATATCAGCAAGACAAGCTAATTTAAAAATTTGTTCTGGATTTTGTAAAAAGTTTAGACTATTTTCTAATAATGGATCTCTTAAATATAACGCATAAGCCCACAATAGTTGACCGATTTTTTTAGGAGAATAAACAGGAGAAATGGCTCGAGGACGATGACTCATGGGATGATCAGTTATTAAGTCAAAAAGATTAAAATTATGTTTTCTTAAAAAAGGATCAACATCTGAAAATAAAGGTTGTTGTTTATATAAATGAGCAAATTCTACTTCTAGTTGTATCCCTAAAATGGATTGATTAAGTATCTTTTTCGCCCCCTGTAAAACCTTTAATTCTGCTCCTTGAATATCAAGGTATAAAAAATCAATATTTTTAATATTTTCTTCTTGACAAAAAGCATCTAAAGTAGTAGTTTCTATCTCTATAGCAAAGTCTAATTTTATGTGATTATTCAGGGCTGAAAAACGAGATAAATAATTTTCATTTGGTTCATATAGAGAGGTACAATCAACACCTTTTGTTACATATAATGTTGATTCTCCAATGGTATCAGAAAGAACAAGGGGAAAATGTTTTTCTTGCCAATTAATTGCTTTTTTCTCTAATTCTTGATTAGCAAATTGACAGGCATCTTCATCAGCATCAAAACCATAAATAGTTAAATTAGGGGCAAAATTTTGCCAAATACCACTACCATAATCATCATCATTTCTCATTTTGCGGGAACCAACGACGACTATAGTAAAATGAATATTATCTAAAAAACCTTCTTTTTTTAATTCTGGAACAAATATCGCCATAAAACTAAATAATAAATTTAATGATCAACTATCAACTATCAATTAATTATAGTGATTGAATAAAATTCCCTAATCTTGTCATGCCTTTTTCGATGGAATCCATATCTGTGGCATAAGATAGACGAATACAATTATCATCCCCGAAGGCAATACCCGGAATGGTGGCTACTTTTTCTTGAGTTAGTAATTTATCGCAAAATTCAAGGGATTTTAAACCGGTTTTACTAATATCGATAAACAAATAAAATGCACCTTGGGGTAAGGTAGTACTAACATTAGTGATAGATTCAATGGCAGAATACATTACTTTTCGTCTTTGGGTGAAAGATACTAACATTTCCGATACACAATCTTGCGATGATTCTAAGGCTGCGATCGCCCCATATTGAGCAAATGTACATATATTAGAAGTACTGTGACCTTGAACCGTAGTCATCGCTTTAATAATATTAATATCACCGGCGATATAACCAACACGCCATCCCGTCATGGAGTAAGCCTTAGCAAAACCGTTACTAATTAAAGTGCGTTTAAAAATTTCTTCATTAACGGCACCAATACTTAAATGAGTTGCACCATCATAAAGGATTTTTTCGTAAATTTCGTCAGAGACGACTAAAATATCATGATCAATAATAACTTGAGCTAGGGCTTTAATCTCATCGGGAGTATATACTGAACCAGTGGGATTAGAAGGGGAATTTAAGACAAATAACTTAGTTTTTGGGGTAATCGCTTGTGTTAACTGCTCTGGAGTTATTTTATACTCATTTTCAGCAGTAGTAGTAACGATAACAGATTTTCCTCCTGCTAAAGTCACCATTTCAGGATAACTTAACCAATAGGGAGCTGGGATAATTACTTCATCATCAGTTTCGATAAGTGCCATGATGAGGTTATATAAAAAGTGTTTTCCGCCGTTGGTAACAATGACATTTTCCGCTTTATATTCCAAATTATTGTCTTTTTTGAGTTTATTAGCGATGGCTTGGCGTAATGCCATTTCCCCCGCCGCCGCACCATATTTTGTTTTCCCTTCATCTAAGGCTTTTTTGGCTGCTAATTTGATATGATCGGGAGTATCAAAGTCTGGCTCACCAGCACTAAAACTACAAACATCTAACCCTTCAGCTTTCATGGCTTTAGCTTTAGCGGTGATGGTAAGGGTAATAGAGGGGTTAACTTGAGATATTCTAGTAGCTAATTTATTCATTGTTGCTTAAATTTTAACGGAAAGAATCTTTTAATCGTAATTGTCATAGTAAATAGTAATTATTGAACTATAATCCGTAAAAAATATCACTCTTTCTTAATAATAATTTTGCATTCACTATAAATAGCAGTGTAAGATTAACTGTATATTATGAATATTTCTGAAGAAAACTTAGGGAAAGAATCTAAGATTTTGGAGCAAGGTATTTTAAAAAATCTGAGGAAAAAAGCTAATTTAACCGAAAATGATTTGCTTTAATTAATTAATCAATACCTGATGACAATTAAGTTGTGGGAATATTTCTCAATTTTTATCTTCATTAACTGTCTAATTCGGATAATTCCATCCATTTCATTGTTGCTGTATCTATTTCTTTGTTAATATTAGCTAACTGTGCGGTTAATTTATTTAAGATGTCATAATCATGGGGATAATTTTGAGATAATTCCTGTTCAATTTTAGCTTTTTTATCTTCTAAATCAGGGATAATTTTTGTTTCTAGTTTTTCCAATTCTCTTCTTTGATAAGTTGATAATCGAGGAGAGTTATTAATCTTTTTTTCCTCTTTTTCTTCAATTTTTTTAGTTAATTTTCCTACTTTATTATTAATAGTTTTTGCTTCTTGAATTTGTTTTTCTTCTTTCTTTTTATAGTCTAAATAAACAGAATAGTTACCGGGATATTGCCGTAAATTACCATTATTTTCAAAGGCAAAAATAGTTTCTACAGTTCGATCAAGAAAGTACCGATCATGAGATACTACTATTACACACCCCTTAAAAGATTCGATATATTCTTCTAATACTGCTAAAGTTTGCACATCTAAATCATTGGTAGGTTCATCTAAAATTAATACATTCGGATTACTAACCAACATCCTGAGTAAAAATAAACGGCGTTTTTCTCCTCCTGATAATTTGGCAATGGGAGAATATTGTTGATTGGGGGTAAATAAAAATCTTTCTAACAATTGCGATGCACTTATCTGACTACCGTCACTGGTTTCGATATAAGTCGCTACATCTTTGATATATTCTATCGCTCGTTGTTGATTTTGGGACGCAGTAATTAAGTCATCGGAATGTTGATCAAAATAACCGATATGAATAGTACTACCTATTTCTACTTTACCCTTATCTGGCTCAATTTTTGCCATAATTAAATTCATTAATGTTGACTTACCAACACCATTACCACCAATAATTCCCACTCTATCATCAGGCGCAAATTCATAGGTAAAATCTTTGATGAGGGTTCGACTGCCAAAAGATTTGCTAATATTATCTAATTTAATGACTTTTTTGCCGATACGGCGACTTGGGGTATCAATTTCGACTTTACTTTGAGTTTGTTTAAACTCCTTATCTTTCATTTCATAAATGCGATCGATCCGTGCTTTTTGTTTCGTACTACGGGCTTTAGGTCCTCGTTTAAGCCACTCTAACTCCCTTCTTAATACCCCTTGATGTTTTCGCTGACTACTAGCCTCAGATTCTTCAGCAAGGGCTTTTTTCTCAAGATAATAACTATAGTTGCCATTATAACTATACATATCTCCTCGATCTATTTCCAAAATACGAGTTGTAACCTGATCGAGAAAATAGCGATCATGGGTAATCAAAAAGATTGCACCTTGAAACTTTTGCAAATATTCCTGCAACCATTGCACCGATTCCGCATCAAGATGATTAGTAGGCTCATCCATCAATAATAAATCAGGATCTGCCATTAAAGCCGAAGCAAGGGCGACTCTTTTGCGATAACCCCCTGACAAATCTCCCATTATTGCCTCAAAATCACTAATTCCCAACTTATCAAGGATAATTTTAGCATTAGTTTCCAAGTCCCAAGCATTAGCGGCATTGATTTTTTCTGTCACCCGTTCTAATTTACCCATTAACTGCTGTTGGGTTACAATATCAGCATGGGCAATACGGTGAGATAAATCTTCATATTCTTTAATCCACTGCATTTGTTCGCCACTATAGGCAAAAACTTGTTCTAAAACGTTATTATTTGGCTCAATTTCTGGTTGTTGTGGAAGATAAATAATTTTTGAACCCGATTTGACTGCCATTTCACCACCATCATGGGGTTCTAAACCTGATAGAATTTTGAGAAGGGTTGATTTTCCTGAACCATTTACCCCAATTAAACCTACTTTATCTTTATCATCGATGCTAAAACTGGCATCCTTAAGAATTTCTTTAATGCCAAAGTCTTTTTTGAGAGATTGTATCGTAATAATAGCCATTTTAGGAATGAGGAATTAGCCATTAGTAATTATACCTCAAGATGCCTATTTCACATATAATTATCGACAATTTACTATCTATTCGACATTCCGTAAGTCACATTGCAGTTAACAAAAAATAATACTTGATTTTTAGATACAAAAAATATTTGCTTTCTCACTAAAAATTATAATTTTTTGACTATATATAATTCTTTTCAACATTCCCATTACTTTCAATCTTTTTGGGCTTTTCACATAAACACTTAATTTATTGTCTCTATTTTATCTATTTTGTCTAATAGTAAATAAACGAGATTTTATTAACTACAAAGTGACGTGCCTAATGTGATAGTTATTTAGAAATTAGATTATTTTTCCAAGTTTGTATAACAATTAAAATAAGTGCGATAATAAGAGCACTAAAAAAATAAACTAGGCGATAAGCAATTAATCCTCCCACCATATCTGTAGCAGTAATAGACTCAGGGCGTAGATATAACATTATCGTTTCAAAAACTCCTAACCCTCCCGGCACATTACTAATTAATCCAGCAGTTAAAGCCACAATATAAATACCAAAAAATCCTATATAAGACATTGAGGAATTAATCGGTAACAAAAGATAAAGCACTGCGGCGGCGATTCCCCAATCTAAACCGGTAACTAAAATACTCCCAAAAGAAATTATCGGTTTAGGGAAAGTGATTTCGTCATTACCTACTTTTATAGAGTGTTTAACAGTGACGCTGATAATAAAGTAAATTATTACCAAGGAAAGAAATATAAATCCTAAAGGATAAATGGATTTAAAAGGTAGTTTGATTACTGCTGGTAAAGTTAAGGGATCTAATAAGCATACAATACCACTAATTGTTAATAATCCGATCCAAAAAGTTAGATGAGTGAAAACAATTAATTCTGCTATTTTAATTTTAGAGATACCCCATAAACCATAATAGCGATAACGTATAGCAGTGCCTGAAAAAGCCGTAAAACCAACGGTATTGCCAACGGCATAACTAACAAAGGCAGTAAAAGCTATTTTTAAAGGGGCTAGTTTTTGGCGAATATGAGTAAATCCGAGTAAATCATATCCTGTCATTAATCCATATCCTAACATGGTCATCAATAATGCCGTTATTTTATGCCAAAGAGGAATATTACCTAAATATAACCACACTGATTCGATACTATACTTTTTTAGTTCAGATGCGATCGCCATTATCGATACCGAAAATAAGATTAAGATAAAAATAATGGGTATTAATTGACGAATTTTTTGACTCATGAAAAAAAGGTAATCGGTAATAGGTAATAGGGTTAAAGAAAGAAAAGTTTTATTAGTAATTATTTCCGTTGGAAATTTATTTTAAAGCTAATAGCTGAGGTTATCTAAAGATAACTAAATTTCTCATTCCTTATTCCTCATTCTTAAATTCTAAATTCTTCATTATTCCCAGACGTGACAACTTAAATCTCCAGCTTTGCGAGAAAAACGGATATTTTCACGATAATCAACGGGGCAATCGATTACAGATGGAACATCTTGTTCTAAAGCCGTCTTAAGGATAGGGATTAGATCATCAGCAAAAGTGACTCTATAGCCTTTTAAACCCATACTTTCGGCAAATTTGACAAAATCAGGGTTCCCAAAGTCAACATAACTTGTAGAGCCAAATTGGTTCATTTGCTTCCACCCAATTAAGCCATAAGCGTTATCGTTAAAAATTAGTGTTACAAAAGGGGTTTTGACTCTCAAAGCGGTTTCTAATTCTTGGCAATTCATCATGAAACCACCATCTCCTGTTACTGCTACAACTTTTTTATCAGGATTGACTAATTTTGCAGCAACTGCCCCCGGAATGGCTATACCCATAGCGGCAAAACCGTTGGATATAATGCAAGTATTCGGGCATTCACAATGATAATGTCTCGCCATCCACATTTTATGAGCGCCTACGTCTGATATTACTATATCTTCCGAACCCATTACTTGTCTTAAATCATAAATGATTTTTTGAGGCTTGACGGGGAAACCTTCATCATGAGCATATTGCTCGTAATCTTCTCGTATTTCGTTTCGTAAAGTAGCGGCAAAGGGTAAAGGTATACCAGTGCGATCGCATCTTTTGAGAATTTCGTCTAAAGAATCGGCAATATCACCAATAACTTCAACGGAGGGAATATAACTACTATCAATTTCCGCAGAATCAGCACCAATATGGATAATAGGAGTATTTCCATCAGGATTCCAACGTTTTGGCGAATACTCAATTAAATCATAGCCTACGGCAATAATAAGATCCGTTTGTTCAAAAGCACAAGTAATAAAATCTCGCTGTTGTAAACCAACAGTCCATAATGAGAGAGGATGAATATAAGGAATTGCACCTTTACCCATAAATGTATTAGCTACTGGAATATTTAAACGGGTAGCAAATTCTGTTAACGCATCAGCCGCTTTTGCCCGAATTGCACCATTTCCTGCCAAAATTAAGGGATTTTTAGCTTTGGCGATGGCTAAAGAAGCGGCGTTTACACTACGATAAGAAGCATAAATTTTTTCTCGATTATCAATGCGTAATGGTAAACCTTCTACAGGCATGGCGGCAATATTTTCTGGTAAGTCAATATGTACTGCTCCGGGTTTCTCTTTTTCAGCTACCTTAAAAGCCTTACGAACAATTTCAGGAGTGATACCCGGACGGACAATTTGCTTATTCCACTTGGTAACAGGGGCAAACATCGCCACTAAATCTAAGTATTGGTGAGATGCAATGTGCATTCTATCCGTGCCAACTTGCCCAGTAATAGCTACTAGAGGTGCGCCGTCTAAATTGGCATCAGCAACCCCAGTCATTAAATTTGTAGCACCTGGTCCTAAAGTAGAAAGACAAACTCCAGCTTTTCCTGTCAAACGCCCATAAACATCAGCCATAAAAGCGGCCCCTTGTTCATGACGAGTGGTGATAAACTGGATAGAAGAATTTTTTAAAGCCTCAAGAAGGTGTAAATTTTCCTCTCCGGGTAAACCGAAAATATATTCTACCCCTTCGTTTTCTAAACACTTAATTAACAATTCTGCGGTATTCATTTTTCTTAATTATTTTTCTTTTATAGATTGATTCTGTTCAATGTTGTTGCTATATTCTGATAAAAGCGGTTAAGGTTAATTAAAATCAGCAAATTCAGAATATGTATCATATATATCAATATAAACTTTTTCATTAAGAGATCATCAGTGTGAATTCAAATAATCCTCCCATTTTTCCGAACACTTTATCCCCTAATTCTAATTATCCCTTAGATCATCAAGCTGTGGGTATTCCTGATCATCCATTACAATATCGTGCTATTGGTATTATTCAAGCTAAATATCAACCCCAAGAAGAGAAACTAACTAAGGGAATAATTATTACATCTGATCACCAGACTTTTGAAACAGTATTATTAGGTAAAACCATTAGTGCGGTTAAAAATCATATTGATTTAAACGAATCACAAAATTGGGTAGTTTATCCTCATACTATTTCTGAAATAGAACAGATACATTTTCAAATAGTCGGTGTTTATATACCTGATAAAGTTAGTAGTGAGACTTTACCCCTAAATTATTTTTCCATTAGAGGAGAAGTGCTTTATTCTTCTAAAAAAGAGCAAAAAGTTATCGTTAAAATTTGTAAAAATAACACATTATCTAGTAGGAGAGTCAGCTTTTTTAAACTGGAATTAAAAGGAAAAATTCCTGATCATACTATTAAACATTTTTACACTTTTTCTGTTATCCTTGAAGGAACAAAATTAGTCATCAAAAATTATTTAGATTTAGGATTAATTGCCGTCAACTTTTAATATAATTCTTAGTTACTTCAACAAATAGCTAATAGATATTATTAATTTTTAACTCTTAATTAGGGGTTGCTGTTAGGAATCAGAAAGTTATAAAAATCTTAGAATTTAGAATTTACCATTGCCTATTTCCCATTGCCTTATTTTTTAACCAAAGTTTATGTTTTATGTGTATATAAAAAACCTCAAAATCTTGATTTTTTTCATTATTTTACCTAATACCTGAAACCTACCCTCACTACTCATACTTTTTGAGCAACCCCTACTTAGTCTTTAAGTTTTTATGAATGGAAAAAGAGCTTTATTATTAATCAATCGTCATTCTCGCAAAGGAGAAAAATCTTTACCTTTGGCTGTAGAATCTTTTTATGCTCATGATATGGAATTAATTATTAAACCAGTTAAACACCCTGATGAATTAGGTGCGGTAGTTAGAGAATATCAAAATCAGTTAGATTTAGTCATTGTTGGCGGTGGTGATGGTACTCTTAATGCAGTAGTTGATAGTTTAGTTGAGACTAATTTACCTTTAGGCATTTTACCATTAGGTACAGCAAATGATCTCGCACGAACATTAAATCTTCCTCTCACCATAAAAGAGGCTTCTGATGTCATCGCTAATGGTAACTTGAAATCTATTGATTTAGGAAGGGTGAATGGGAAATATTTTTTTAATGTTGCTAGTATTGGTTTAAGTGTTGATATTACCGAAAAACTATCCCGTGGGGTGAAGCGTCGTTGGGGAGTTTTGGCTTATGGTATCACGGCTTTACAAGTTGTTAGCTCTACTCGCAGTTTTCGGGCTAAAATTAAAGTTGATGGTCAAGTTTTTGATATTAAAACCATTCAAATTGCCATTGGTAATGGTAAGTATTATGGTGGTGGCATGGCGATCGCCGATGATGCAGCTATTGATGATCAAAGATTAGATTTATATAGTATTGAATTAAAACACTGGTGGCAAGTTTTCCCGTTAATTTGGCATTTACCAAAAGGGCGACATCGTCAGTTAGATTGGGTGAGAAGTATTGAAGGAAAACAGATAGAAATTTATACCCATAAAGCCTATAACATTAATACTGATGGTGAAATAACTACATTTTCTCCGGCTAAATTTAAAGTTATTCCCCATGCTTTAAAGGTATTTGTACCATAATAAATAATGGAGAGATAGGGAGAGGACTGTACTTTTTTATTTTGAATATTAATAATTTCTGATTTAGATCACACACTTCTTGATTTCTCTCAAAATGTTAACCTTAAAATTACATCAATTTGTCAACAAAAATGGTACAAGCAACACAGCATCGTTATATTGTTTCTGATTCATCAATTCTTAACGGTGAACCAATTATTGAAGGTACTCGTACCCCTGTTAGGGCGATCGTAGAAACATGGCGAATGGGAATTGCACCCGAAGAAATCCCTCAAGGAATGCCTCATTTAACACTAAGTCAAGTATTTTCCGCCCTTGCTTATTACAGTGAATTTACAGAAGAAATTAACCACTATATTGAATTAAACCGCATTCCAGACCACTTGATCGATCCCCTAGTTAAAGATTAAACTATGAATCGTCTCTTTATTGAACTTTATTTAGATGAAGACGTTAACGTTTTGGTAGCCGATTTAATTCGGGCGAGGGGATTCTCTATTACCACTGTTCGTGATGAAGAAATGTTACAAAAAACAGATCCCGAACAATTATCTTATTGTGTTAACCAGAAAAAAACTCTTGTCACCCACAATCGAGCCGACTTTGAAAAGTTAGTACAAGAATACTTTAAATTAAACCAAACTCATTATGGTGTTATTATTGCAGTCCGTCATCCTCCTCAAGAAATTGCCCGAAGATTATTAAAAATTGTCAATCATCTTACTGCCGATGAAATGCGTAATCAAGTTCGTTATATTTAACTGTAACTAACCAAAAAAAAGAGGCAAAAGCTTCCCCTGAATTAGTTTACAAGATAATTAAACGGCAACCTGATTAATTGTATTTTTTATTTTGCAAGAAGACTAATTAAACATTGAAACGGAATAACATCACATCTCCCTCTTTTACAAGATACTCTTTTCCTTCAGATCTAACTAAACCTTGTTCTTTTGCTATAGTCATACTACCAGTTTTCACTAAATCATCATAAGAAATCGTTTCTGCACGAATAAAACCCTTCTCAAAGTCACTATGAATAACTCCTGCGGCTTGAGGAGCTTTCATTCCTGCTATAATTGTCCATGCTCTGGTTTCGGTTTCTCCTGTGGTAATATAGGTACGCAATCCTAACAATTCATAGGTAGCCTTAATTAAAGACTGTAAACCTCCTTCTGTTACTCCTAAAGATTCTAAAAATTCGGTTTTTTCTTCGGTTGATAATTCTACTAATTCTGACTCTACTTGGGCGGAAACTATGACAACTTTAGCATCTTCTGAGGCAACAAATTGCTTAACTTGCTCAACCCATTCGTTACCTGTGGCTAAATCTTCATCAGTAACGTTAGCGGCATAAATCACTGGTTTTGATGTTAACAATCCGAGAGGTTTGATGATAACTTTTTCTTCGGGTGTTAATTCTAATAATCGGGCAGGTTTACCATCATTTAAAATTGGTAAAATTTGTTCTAAAATGAGCAATTCTTCCGCTGCTTCTTGATTGTTTTTTGCCTGTTTTCTCAATCTTTCGATTCGGCGCTCAACTTGAGTTAAATCGGCTAATGCCAATTCTAAATTAATCACTTCAATATCTCTAATCGGATCAACTGAGCCAGAAACATGGATAATATCATCATCATCGAAACATCTTACCACATGGACAATAGCATCAACTTCCCGAATATTGGCTAAAAATTGATTACCTAAACCTTCTCCTTTACTTGCACCTTTGACTAAACCTGCAATATCTACAAATTCAATAGTAGCTGGGACAATTTTTATTGATTTAGAAATTTTTGCCAACACTTGCAAACGCTCATCAGGCACGGCAACAACCCCCACATTGGGCTCGATAGTACAAAATGGAAAATTGGCGGCTGTGGCTTTTGCATTGGCAACGACGGCATTAAATAAGGTAGATTTACCTACGTTTGGTAATCCCACAATTCCGGCTCTTAACATAAATTTACATATAAAAATTAATCAACACTTTATTATCAATGATTAGGGTCAAAATTATGAGTAAATAAGACCCATATCGTTTTTAAAATTTCTGATTTGAGTCAATTTTGTGTTTTTTGCCTGTCGCCTATCCTCCTCAAAATAGTTTTTGGGCAACTTTCAATTAAGATTCCGAAGAATCCGTAACTTCTACTTCATTTTTTTTAGAAAATCCCCAAGTAAACATAGCAATAATCACACTAATCATTAACCACTCAGGAGGTACAATATTCGGATCAATTACTTTAACAATTAATCTTAAACCAACTAAACCAACAGTAATAAATCCTGCATCTTGTAAATGAGTAAATTCTTCAATCCAACGAATAAATAATTGAGCGAGAAAACGTAAAGCAATTACGCCAATAGTACCTCCAGCAATAATTAACCAAATTTCATCGGCGACAGCAATGGCGGTAGTGACGCTATCTAAAGAGAAAGCTATGTCTGTAAAGGCAATCATAGGAATTGTTTGCCATAAACTGTGAAAATTGAGCTTAGATGTACCTTCTTCTTGTTCTCCATCATTACCAGAAAAATACTGATAGGTTAACCATAACAAATACAACCCCCCGAGTAAAGAAAATTGCCAATATTTAATCACCCAAGTAGCCGTCACAATTAATAATATTCTCAAAACATAAGCCATTAATAAGCCAATATTTAAAGCATAATTTTGTTCTTTTTCGTCTTTTAATCCTTGAGCAATGGAGGCTAAAGCGATGGCGTTATCTGCTGATAAAACTGCTTCTAAGGCAACAAGAATTATTAAAATAAAAACTGTATCAATACCGAAGTCAATAGAAGGGTGTAAAATTTGGTCAAGCATTCAGATTTTTTACCTTGTTCAATTTATGTTACGATGAGTTAAATAATTTACTGGAAACTAATATTCGTTAAATTTTTGCTTTAAATTAGCTCTAATTATTATTAGCTAATAGTTTTGAGCTTTTAAAAACTTAACAATGGTATTTTTCTATACCAATAGTCTTCATAAATCTATTTCTATTTTATTCTTAAAGTACCTTTTTAGTATAGTTATGATCCTTGGATTTGATCCGGGCAGAGATAAATGTGGTTTAGCTATTTTAAATAATGATAAACAAATTTTATATAATGAAGTGATCACCAGTGAGGATGCAATTACTGTGATAACTAAATTAATCAATAAATATAAGCCATTGAAGCTCGTCATGGGCAATCAAACTACTTCTGAACAATGGAAAAAACACTTAAAAGATAATTTAAACTTATCTATTGATCTTGTGTTAGTAGATGAAAAAAATAGCACGGTAGAAGCAAGAAAACGATACTGGGAAATATATCCCCCTCAAGGATTAACTAGATTAATACCAGAAGGTTTAAGAATTCCCCCTCGTCCTGTGGATGATATTGTCGCAATTATATTGATAGAAAGATATTTTTTGTTAAAGGTTGCCTAAAAAGTCTCGTTTCAATTGAATGAAAATATAAACTAAGTTTATAGATGAATATTTGTCGATAAAATTACAAATTGTTCGTTTCTTCGGTTAATTTATTAGTTGAAAAACTCTTTTTAAGGCGTTTTCGGCTGGTTTATAATTATTCTCAATACTCAAACATTTTTGAAAACTGGCTATAGCATCTGGGAATAAATTTAATTTTTCTAAAGCCAAGCCTCGATGATACCATGCTTGATAATTGTCAGGTTGTATTCCTAAAGTACGATCCCAACTTATAATTGCTTCCCGCCAACGTTGTAAACTATATAACGCATTACCTCGATCATTCCATGACTGATGATAATTTACATCTAAGGCGATGGCACGATCAAAACTTTTAACGGCTTCTTCAAAATGTTTTAAATAAGCTAATGCACTTCCTCGATTATGCCATGCTTGAGTAAAGTTCTGATCGATGGCTAAGGCTTGATCCCAATCGGCGATCGCCCCTTCTAAATCTCCTTGGGAGGCTTTTTCTAAACCAAGATTAAACAATTGATTCACTTTATCTGGGGAAAAAGATTCTGTTACGGGGGTGGGAGAATTTAACCGAGTTTTTTGAACGATTTTCTCCATAATTATACCCGGATCGGCGGTATCAAGGCCTAATTTACGCGCGGTATCTTCAGCAAAACTGGGATTATTTTCTAATAAATGTAAGAAATCCCCTAAAGAACTAGGATTTGGAACTTCTTGAGGTTCTTGATCTGGATTATTATTACTAGAATCAGGGTTAATATCAGATGAAATATCAGTAGTTTGAGAGCGTAAAGATTCCACTAAAGAATTATTGTTCTCTCGACTTAATAACTCATTTCCAATAGCATAAGCTAAATCACCAATAGAACGAACAAAGGGTAAAGAAGCGGTTCTTTGTCCTAAAATAATCATTTTACTAGCAATCTGATTATGAGAATGTGAAGAAGAAATTAATTTATGACGATAGCGTTGTAACCAATTCAGCCATACTTCAATAGTAATTTTTGGTTTTGCTTTCTCGAAAAACTGTTCAATCCGATTTTCTTGCCAACCCTTAGCGATTCCTTCTAATAATTGATGAAATAAAAATTCTAAATCCGTGTCTTTGACAGATTTTTCTAATAAATTGTGAGATAATGGATTTTCATTCGCTAAATGATTATGACCATCACCTTCAAGAGGATTATGAGCTTCAATAGTATTAAAACTAGAATTAAGCCACTGTCGTAATTTTCTGATCATTGCTTTTCTTTGATTAAAAGCGGTTTTTAAATTTTAATATTTAATCATAATTGATCTTATCAATGAAAAAACTTAAATTATTACCTGTTATTCTTTAATTCTTTCTCCTCTCAAAAACCATGAGTTACGAGCCTTTACATCACAAATATCGTCCCCAGACTTTTGCTCAATTAACCGGTCAACAAGCTATTACTCAAACTCTAATTAACGCCCTCAAAAGTGAAAAAATTGCTCCTGCTTATCTTTTTTGTGGCCCCCGTGGTACCGGTAAAACATCTAGTGCTAGAATTTTAGCTAAATCTCTTAACTGTTTTGAAAGTGATCGCCCTACGGATGAGCCTTGTGGAGTTTGTGAAGCCTGTAGAAGTATTACTAATGGTTCAGCTTTAGACGTAATTGAAATAGATGCAGCTAGCAATACAGGTATTGATAATATTCGAGAAATCATTGAAAAAGCACAATTTGCCCCTGTTCAGTGTCGTTATAAGGTATATGTTATTGATGAGTGTCATATGCTCAGTACGGCGGCTTTTAATGCCCTTTTAAAGACTTTAGAAGAACCACCCTCAAGGGTTATTTTTGTTTTAGCTACCACTGATCCTCAACGAGTATTACCTACTATCATCTCTCGATGTCAAAGATTCGATTATCGCCGTATTCCTTTAGAGGCAATGGTAGATCATTTAAGGGATATTGCCACCAAAGAAAATATTGATATTACCGCCGAAGCCTTGACTTTAGTGGCACAATTATCTAATGGTGGTATGAGGGATGCTCAAAGTTTATTAGATCAACTTAGCTTATTATCGGATACTATTACACCTCAAAAAGTATGGGATTTAGTTGGTGCAGTATCTGAACAAGATTTATTAGAATTGATACAGGCGATCGCCACGGATAATCCCGAAACGGTAATAACTCAATGTCGGAAACTCTTAGATCGGGGAAGAGAACCTCTCATTGTGTTACAAAATTTAGCTAACTTTTACCTCAACATCTTAATAGCAAAAACAGCACCCCAAAGAAATGATTTAGTAGCTATTACTGCAGATACATGGTCAAAATTGACCCAAGAAGCCCATAATTGGCAATTAAACACTATTTTACAAGGACAAAAAAAACTTAAAGATAGTGAAGTACAAATCAGAAATACCACTCAACCTCGATTATGGTTAGAAATAACTTTACTAAGTCTGTTACCATCAGCAAACGCTACTATCGAGAGAGTTACTAGCACTCAAGTTGCCACATCTTCGTCGGTAAATATTTCTTCTCCTGCCTCTTCTTCCGTTAATTCTTCATTACCAATAACCCCAAAGAAAGAAACTCCTTCAGAAAATATCGAAAAAGTTGATTTAACTTCCTTTTCTGATGTCAAAGAAAAAGTTGCTAATAGTATTAATTTGATGACAACAAAATCATTTTTCCGCCAAAATTGTCATATTTTTAGTATCGAAGGTAATGTTAATAAAATTGGTGTAGCAAGTAAGTTTCTATTAGAACTCGGAAATAAAAGTAAAAAAGAGATAGAGGCTAGTTTTGAAAAGGTTTTTGGGCAACCAATGACAGTATTTTTCTTTGAAGATAAAAATTTAAAGTCAAGCAAAGAAGAATCTAAAGGAAATATTTATGAGAGAAAACAAGTAAGTGAATCTCCTAAATCGACAACTCCACCTGTTAACAACACCCAAAATAATAATGTAATTCCCTTAAGACAATCTAATCATAAATCCCCAGTATCTTCTCCTGAAATACCCACATCTATTCAGAAAAATAGCAATCTTAGTGCCAAAAATGCAGCGGAAAATTTAGCAAAAAATCTTAACGGTGAAATTGTTTTAATTGAAGCAAAAACCACTGATGTTAAAATTGTTAATCGCCCTCAAGTTGATAATTTTGACGATGATGATATACCATTTTAAATGATTTATATCAAGTGTGACAGGGTTTTTCCTTCTTTTTTTGCTGATTTAATAAACTGTTGTTGCACGGTAATTAGTTTACTAATACAATCTCTAATTTGATCGCTATTAATGGCATTGCGATAAACTTCTAGTAAACAGGTGGTTTGGGCTAGTTTCCCTAATAATACTAGGGTATCAGGTGTTGATGGCACTGGTTTTGTAGGAATAAATAACATATCAATATCTCTTTTTTCGCTCATCACATCCGCAGAAGGGGTGACAATGCTATAATCTTGATACAATTCGGGCAGTATTCTTTGACAAATTTATGATGGGGAAATTGAGACATTATCACAGATAAATCACGTTTTCTTTACTTATTCTATCAAATAATTATGATCACATCACAGTCTGAGAAACAGTCAAAAAAAGAAAGTTGTGGGATAATAATAGCCACAAAATACGTCATGTTTTCTAGTTTTTAATTTCCCACCATTAAAGATAAATGTAGCCCTTGAGGAGTTAAAAAGATAACACTAGGATCATAACTGGTTTCACTGGATTTAAAACCACCTACATTAATTAATGTTTTATTGTCACTTATCACGATAATATTGATACCTCTATTGATAGTGGCATAGGATACTGAAATTTGTAATTTTTCGCCATTAGACAAAATTATTTCTTGTGAATTTAAAGTTAATATTTCATGTTCAATAATGGGGATAAAATCTTGATTAATTAATAAATTAAGCTCAAATTCTCCTATTTTTTCCCATTGATTAGACACTTGATTCCCATAACTAACGTATAATTTCATTGGTAATGGATTGTTATTTTATTCTTATGAAAAAAATTATCATTGTCAATTGTTAGGTGAGGGGTGCCCATGCTACTGTTAAGTTTAGCACTTAGTTATAATTGGGCTATGAAATAAAGTAAGAACTATTAAATACTGGAATATATATGCTAACAACTAATGACTTAAAACAACTTTATGAAATAGATGAAACTTTATGGTTAGAAAAAACGATCGAGCTATTAAAAAATAAACAGTATGAATCCTTAGATTTAGAAAATTTAATTGAGGAGTTAGAATTTTTGGGAAAACGAGAAAAAGTAACGGTAGAAAGTTTATTAGAACAAGTAATTCGTCATTTATTATTATGTGATTATTGGACACAAGAAGAACTATCTCGCAATCATTGGGAAGTAGAAATAAAGAGTTTTCGGAAACAAATAAACAAAATTTTAACTACTAATTTACGCAATCATTTAGAACAAAATTTATCTTCTATCTATGAGGATGCTTTAGAATATGTACAAGGAAAAACAAGGTATAAAGTTGAATTTCCTACTGGTTGTCCGTACACTTTAAACTATTTATTAATGGGTAAATAAGTGTGATAATTACAGCATTTTTACAGGGAAAAATCACCTTTGATATTAAATTTTAAAATTTTCCTCAAATTCTTAAAGAATAGGCAATATAACTGTTTTTCATTGATATTTTTAGAATGAATAAAAAAGGTGAGTAAATACCCTCAAGGCTAAATTTTATGTTTCATATTTTCTCCCAAAAACACAAATAAATTTATATAAACTTGCAAAATTAACATGAATTGATGATAAGTATTTTTGTTTATCCAATCTAATATTTATTTCTCTAGTTTTCACTTTATATTATTACAAAAAAAGGTGGGCAATGCCCACCCTACAGTTTAGCGCTTGGTTAGCTTCGTTAAGACTTTATTCGATCTCTCTACAAATGCCGTCATTCCCTCCGCATCGAATGCCCGTTGTGCCATCAAGGCTAAGTCATAGACATATTGACACATGAGGTTAACCATTTCTTGAGTAGGCGATTCACCACTACCTTGAATAATTGCACCCTTGTTAAGTTGATAGATATTTTCAATCAAAGGATGAGCAGTGTTGATTACTAACATATGCTCTTCAGGAAATTTCATCTCTCGTTGTTGCATCATCGCCGTCATCTCTTGGAAACGACGCATCGCTTCGGGTAACAATACCATAGCTGGAGGAGTTTCTTCCTGAGTTTCGCTTTTTAGGGATTGAGTTTTGATGTTAACTTTAGGCTTGTTAATGGCTTTCTCAAAAATTTCCTTGATAACTTCTGCACGGGTTTTGTTAGTGTTAGCATCAACAATTTCATTAGCTTTGTCTTCTTCCACCAAGCTAGAGTCTAATTCTGAGTCAACTCTTGAGAATTTTACATCAGTATATTCTCTTTCAAGGAAGGGGATAAAGTAGTTAGTGTCAATGAAAGAATCCATGAATAACACTTCGATGCCTTGATTTTTGTATAAGTCAACGTAAGTGCTTTGAGTTTGAGCATTATTACAGTAGAATACCCGTTTTTCGTGTTTTTCTTTATTTCTATCTAAATATTCGTTTAAGGTGGTATAAGGTTGGCTATTATCAGGGGTGACATCCTTCCAAGCATCGTCTCCAGAGTCAACTTCAACTTTAGGAGTTTCGGCTACTTTATCAGCTTGATAGGTGGTGCGATAAATAATTAAATCTTCGACTTGTTTCTTAAATTTTTCGTCTCTTAATGCACCATATTTAACGAATGTGCCGACATCTTCCCAACTGCTGATATATTTTGCCTTATCGTCATTGTATAAGGATTTGAGTCGATCGCCTATTTTTTTACTAATAAAGTCTGCAATGCGTCTGACAGTGCGATGGTTAGTTAAAGCACTACGAGAAACATTCAAAGGAATATCAGGACTATCGATAACACCTCTGAGGGGCATCAAAAATTCAGGGATAATCTCTTCACAATGATCACTTACAAAGACTTGGTTACAGAATAACTTAATTTGTCCTTTAGAAACATCAACATCAGGACGTAATTTAGGAAAATATAAAATACCGTTGAGTAAAAAGGGATAATCCGTGCTTAAATGTACCCATAATAAAGGATCTTCTTGGAAAGGATATAAATAGCGGTAAAATTCTAAATAATCTTCATCGGTGAGATTTTGGGGAGATTCTTTCCATAAAGCTTTTTGACGGTTAACCGCTTCACCGCCCATTTTTATAGCTACAGGCACAAAGTCAGAATATTTCTTGACAAGATTTTTAATGCGAGATTCTTCTAAATATTCCGTTTCCTCATCCATAATAGTGAGGGTGATAGTTGTGCCGGGAGTGGTGCGAGTAGAGTCACTTATTTGAAACTCAGGTGAACCATCACAACTCCAATGAATCGCCGTTGCACCTTCACGATATGATAGAGTGTCGATTTCTACTTGCTTAGACACCATAAAAGCAGAATAGAAACCTAAACCGAAATGCCCGATTAAATCATTAGCACTTTTACCATATTTAGTAATAAAATCTTCAGCACTGGAAAAGGCAACTTGATTGATATATTTTTTAATCTCATCAACTGTCATGCCGATACCGTTATCGCTGATAGAAAGAGTTTTCTGTTCTTTATCAATACTAATAGTAATTTCAGGCTCAGGCAAGTCGTTAGTAATTTCTCCTGCTAAAGATGCCATTTTTGCCTTAGAAATAGCGTCAACGGAGTTAGAAATTAATTCTCTTAAAAAGATTTCGTGATCAGTATAAAGGGATTTCTTGATAATGGGAAATATATTCTCGGTATGGATAGAAATATTACCCTTTTCTAAAACAGTAGTCATAGTTTCTCTTTTCTTTTAAATGTAATTAATAACAATAGATAAAGACTTATCCTTCTTTTGTGAAGATAAATTAGAAATAGCAAAGAGTATATTTTGCGAACTTTCTTTGCGCCTTTGCGTCTTTGCGAGAGACTAAAAATCTAATTTATTCATAGACGAAGGCTTACTTATTTGTGATCATGTCACAGAGAATCCCACTATATCAAGATGTGGTTTACCGAATCTACCTAAGTTATAGTAATGAGGTGAAGTTTAATTATTAACCATTAACTAAAAAAAATATGACTATTACACCAGAATCAGTAAACGAATTAATCCATTCTCAAAATTTTGGCGATCGCATCAAAGGAATAAATGAGTTAAGGCAATTGGGGAAAGAAAAAGCCTATGAATTAGTAAAACCGATTATAAAAGATAATAATGTTAGAGTACGTTATGCCGCAATTTCTCAGTTAGATACTTTAGGAGACGTAAACTTAGAAGAATCCTTAGAAATATTATTAGATCGATTATATAACGATCCTGAACCCGATGTTCGAGCGGCGGCAGCCGATGCCATTGCCGGATTAAAACTTATTCAGGCATTTCCAGATCTCAAAAAAGTGTATTATGAAAGTGAAGATTGGTTAATTCAATTTAGTATTGTGGCTGCATTAGGAGAATTAGGGCATCCCGAAGGTTTTGATTTATTAAAAGATGCTTTAGATTCCGATAATGGATTATTGCAAACTGCCGCTATTAGTGCCTTAGGAGAATTGGGAGATATTCGGGCGGTAAGTTTGTTAATTCCTTTTGTCAATAGTGATGATTGGCAAATTCGCCACCGTTTAGCCCAAGCATTAAGTAAATTTGGCGGTGAAGAAGCTAAAAAAGTTTTAACAATTCTTTCCGAAGATAAATCTGTAGCGGTAGCCAACGAAGCCAAAAATTATTTAATAAATATCAAAAATAATTAGACGCTGCTGAATTATAGCAATAAACGGGTTAGTTAAGACATTCTCAAAATCTATAGTTGTCATTCCGAGCATAGAGAAGAATCTCAAAACGTCTTAATCAACTCGTTATCTGCCATAATGAGGAAGCTATAAAAATAAACGATTTAAACACACTACATTAACAAAAAAAAATGCACAGTTTTAGCAAGGGGTTTAAACCTCTTGTTTAGTCAAAAAATAGGTAAGTATTATAAAATTACATACCCTAATTAAAAATGAGTTATCAGGAATCAGGAATTAAGAATGAGGAATTATCAATTACCAACTGAAGAAAAAAATCCTCCCTATAAGATAGAAAGGATCAAAAATTAATTAAATTAATTAAATGCTTAAATAGATAAATATTACGCAAAAGGTATAATTTGAGTACTAGCGGGGATAGTAGCCAAACTAAGGGGGCCTACGCCTGTGTTTGAGGGAGTAAAGACAGATAATCCAGGGGTTGAGGTAAAGACTTTTTCGGAAGTACCTAAGTCAAATTGACCATTAGAACTATAATAAAGAGTGGTTACATCATCAGTGGTTGCTGTTGTTCCTTTGGTATCAATAACAGAGAAGAAACGATTTTTTACTGGTGTAATACCATTTTGGGAAATAAGGGTATAAAAACCACTAAGTAATGTATCAGCCTGTTGTAAATTAACTTGAGGAATATACTTGGCATCATTTAACTGTGTTCCAAAATTAACCATTTTAGCTTGAGTTGATGCTGGAATATCCGCCGCCGGATTAGTTCTGATGGCACTTAATTCTCCTTGAGTAATTTGTCCGAACTGGAATGATAAAGCTCCAATATTCAACTTTCGTAGCTGGGCAGGATCTGTAACATTAGGATTAGTCTGAGCAATTATAGGAGCAAATTGAGCACCATCAATCACAAAAAATTGTGTTAACCCAGTAGCTAAATTGAAACGACTACGAGAAAGACCGACAGCTTGAAAAATATTATTATTATCTGTAACTATTGGTAAGGTATTAGTGTTGGTAATAGTAACGGTTTGAGTTAATTGAGTTAGTTGTTGTAAAGTTCCTTGAATGTTAACAGTACCAGAACCCCCTATTTTTGTCGCTCCAGAGGCGATAATTGTAGAAGCATTAATAGTTGTGGTAACACCTTGATTGACATTGATAGTTCCAACATTGCTTATATTAGCTCCTATAAGGTTATTATTTCCATTGACTATTATAGTTGATATTCCTTGAGGAGTTTGTCCACCAGTATTGGCAGGATTTTGACCACCAAAAATGGTAATGTTAGAACCTATTACACCTTCTCCCAACTCAATGATATTATTTCCTAAGTCTCCAGCTACATTAACTTTCGTTGATGCTCCAGAAATAATAATCCGATCATCTCCTTGTCCACCATAGATTAGGTGTTCACCACCTGAGGATGTAATAGTATCATCACCGATGTTTCCTTGCACTATTTGACTACTTCCCCCAGTCAGATTAATCAAATCATTACCTTGACCTCCATAGAGTTGACTGTTTTCTTGGGAAGATGTAATAGTATCATTACCTTTATTGGCACTAACAAAAGCATTTGTTGTATTAACAATAATAATATCATCTCCTTGCCCACCGTAAACAGTGTCACCAGGACTTGTTACAATTATATAATCATTACCCTGATTGGCACTAATCCAGTTATTTCCTGCACCACCTTCAATAGTGTCATTACCTTGGCCACCATAGATAGTATCATTCCCACCAGCACCAAGAAGACTATCTTCTCCTTGTCCACCTAAGATGGAATCGGCGAACTGTGTACCAACAACGGTATCATTTCCTGCTAAAGCCTCACCTAATACTCCATCTGTTAGACCAGGTAACAAAGAAGGAGTCCAAAGATCAGGACCGTTTGTAAAAGTTGTAATTGTAGTTAAAGCCATTATGTACTCCTACACTATGATTTTTTTGAATATTGTTTATTTTAACGAACTAAACTATGATATTATTTCGTTTTATGCTTCTGACTCATAAATCCTAACAAAGTAAATTTTATTTGTCAATAATAGTTAGTTATTAACTGCTATTTAATTTACCACAACCTATTTAGGATTAGTATAGATTAACTATTTTGATTTTTTTTGTTGTATAATAATAAGATTTCAGTTAGAGTTACTTATCTAATCAAGATGATTAATTAGTTTTATGTTAGCTTAAATGATAAATTAAATTTGCGTTGTTACATCATTTATTTTAATATATGGCTTATTCTCAACAACCGATTCTCATTTTAACGGGAATGCACCGTTCTGGTACTTCTTTATTGTCTTCTTTACTCCAAAGTGCTGGGGTAAATATTGGAAAAAAATTAATACCAGCCAATGAGGGTAATCCTAAAGGTTATTTTGAAAATGCTGACTTTGTCAATTTTCACGAAAGTATCTTATTTTCTTTAGGTATTAATAGCATTGGTTGGACTACTCAAGAAAAAATTGTTCCGCCATTAACTTATGTGGAAGAGGCAAGAAGATTAATAGAAGAAAATCAAGACTTTGAAAATCCTTGGGGATGGAAAGAGCCGAGAACATCACTTTTTTTAGATTTTTGGTCAGATTTATTACCTTCAGCTTATTTTATCTTCGTTTATCGATCGCCTTGGGAAGTAATTGATTCTTTGTACCGTCGGGGTGATGATATTTTTCATCATAATCCTGAATTAGCTTTACAGGTTTGGAGTACTTATAATCGCCTAATATTAAATTTTTATAATCTGCATCAAGAAAAATGTTTATTAATCAATTTAGAAACAGTTATTAAGAATCCACAGATTTTAGCCCAGATAATACAAGAAAAATTCGGAATTTCCTTATCAGCTATTGATTCGAGTCTTTATGACAATTCGGCTTTGAAAAGAGATGTTAAAAAGTCTCAACGTCGTCATCTGATTAAAGTTTATTTTCCTGAAATTTGGCAACAATATCAAGAATTAAATATAATTAGTGGTTTTGAAAATTCATGGCTTGATGACATTGATAATCTTTCTAGTAATAGTTGGGCGTTACAAGATTGGTTAGATTTAAGACTTTTGAATAAAAAGTTAAAACAGGAAAAAGAATCTAGTGATCAACATTTACATTCGTTATATCAAGAATTAGGAGAAATAACGGGAAAAAAAGAAGCCACAGAATTTCAGTTATCTCAGTCTCAAATTCAGTTAGAAGAAACCAAATCCCAATTATCTCAGTCTCAAATTCAGTTAGAAGAAACTAAATCCCAGTTATCTCAATCTCAAATTCAGTTAGAAGAAACCAAATCTCAGTTAGAGGAAACTAAATCCCAGTTATCTCAATCTCAAATTCAGTTAGAGGAAACTAAATCTCAGTTATCTCAATCTCAAATTCAGTTAGAGGAAACTAAATCCCACTTATCTCAGTCTCAAATTCAGTTAAAAGAATTACAACAAGAGTTAAACAATCATCAAGTTCAACTACAAAAATCTCAATTAGACTTTAAACAACTACATTTTTATTTCGATCGCTCTCAAGAAGAATTAAAACAAACTCAGCAACAGCTAAAAGAAATAGAAGCTAATTTTACTCAAAAAGAAGAAGAGTTAAAAAATTGCCAAGAAGAAATTATTTCGATGAAAACTAGCAAATTTTGGCGAATGCGGAATCAGTGGTTTAAAATTAAAGGATCATTCGGTATGGTAAAGGAATAATCAAGTTTAATTAATAATTAATATGACTGAGAATAAAAGTATCGATTATGAAAAAGATTGGAATGATTACGCCAAAAATTGGTCAAATCTTCATCAAGATAAAAAATATATCGGTGATGAATGGATAGGGAAAGAAGCAGGTGCAGCACAATGTTTAGATGAATACGTCCAATTGATCGAAAATAAATTTATTGCTCCTTATATTAAACCTAATCATCAGATTTTAGAAATTGGCATCGGCGGTGGACGTACAGCCGAAATTTTACTTAAATATGGTGCTCGCCTAACTTGTGCTGATATTGCCACAGAAATGTTAGAAGCAACGAAACAACGCATTGGGAAAGAAAGAGTAAATTATATCAAACTCGATGGTTTAACCTTAGATAACATAGAAAAAGCCTCTATAGACATCTGTTTTTGTTATGATACTATGGTACATTTAGAGCCTAGGGATATTTTTAATTATTTAACCCGTATTCCCTCACTATTAAAAGGTGATAAACTCTGTATATTTCATCATACAAATATTCTCAGCAAATTGGGTTGGAAAAGGTTTCTTAAAGACTGGGATAAACACTTATTAGGAAGACATGGCACAGCTTTTTCTGTCATGACAGATAGTATTATGGAACAATTTTTAACTTATCTAGGCTATAAAATTCTAGTCAAAGATATAGAATCAGTGCCTAGGGATTGCGTTTGGATTTGTCAAGCACCGTGAGTGATAATTACTACTAGGATGAGCATTGCCGACATTTTTTATATAATTAGGAGTTGCCTCATAATAGTATCATGAAAGTAGGCAGGATTTGGGAAGAGGGAAGAGTTTTAATGGTTTTTATTATTAGAATTTGAGTCTGACGACACATATTACTTACCCAGTTTTTAAGTAAATAAGGGGTTTAAAACCCTTGCTAAAATTGCTTATTTTTTGGGCAATGTATTACTTAGATCTTGCATCTCTATCATCAATTCTCGATGAGGATAGGGAAAAGGGAAGAGGAAAGAGAGAAAAGTAATCAGAATTGATTTTAAAACTCCTAAAATTGATTTTTCCCGTTTTGTTTCATTGGTATTATTGTACTGGTGCAAGATCTGAGTATTATGTCAAAACCGTGGATTATAAAAGTTTTCTGATTTCCCACAGCAAACCCTCATTAAATTTTACCATGAAAAAACCAGATTTTTTAATAATTGGAGTACAACGGGGCGGTACAAGTTCCCTATTTCGTTATTTAATGGAACATCCTCAGATCGCATCTCCAGTAGATAAAGAAATACATTTTTTTGATCTACATTTTCAAAAAGGATGGGATTGGTATCTTCAACAATTTCCTTTTTTAACTAATAATAAAAATGATGATATTTTCTCAGAAAAAAAGATTATTACTGGGGAAGCTAGTCCTTATTATATTTTTCATCCTTTAGTAGCTCAAAGGGTAAAAGAGTATTGTCCTGATATTAAATTGATTGTTTTACTACGAGATCCCGTCGATCGAGCTATTTCCCATTATCATCATTGTATCCGTTTTAACCTAGAAAATTTACCTTTAAAAGAAGCATTAAAATTAGAAAAAGATCGCCTAAAAGGAGAATTGGAAAAGTTTTATCAAGACGAAAATTATTATAGTTATAATCATCAACATTTAGCCTATATATCTAGGGGTAAATATATTGAACAATTAAAGCATTGGCGACAATATTTTGCTTCTGAACAATTTTTAATCTTACAAAGTGAAAAGTTTTATAAAAATCCCACCAATACCCTCAAAAAAGTAACTAATTTTTTAGCCATAGATAACTTTAAACTAACAGAATATTATCCTCATAATCAGTATGAATATCCCCAAACATCACCATTAATCATTCAACAATTAAAAACTTATTTTACTCCTTATAATCAAGAATTATCTGAATATTTAGAACAAGAATTCAAGTCCCCTTTTTCATAAAGTTAGTAAGATGATCGACTCATACTCCACCATTACTAAGCTGGGCGTTTTCATTTTCTCATTAAATTTTAAAAGTTTAGATTATACTCAGATCTTGCACCAGTACAATAATACCAATGAAACAAAACGGGAAAAATCAATTTTAGGAGTTTTAAAATCAATTCTTATTACTTTTCCCTCTTCCCTCTTCCCTTTTCCCTATCCTCATCGAGAATTGATGATAGAGATGCAAGATCTAAGTTATAATAAAAGATTAACCAAATTCTTCTTCTATCACTCGCCAACTAACAGAAATAACACCTTTTTGTAAACTTAAACGACTAGCGATTTGTTCTAAAAATTGATCGTCTCGTACTTGAGTTAACATTTCAACTTCGATATTCACTTTATCTGTACTGTCATTATAATCCTCACTATATAGCGATCTCAGGGTAATATTATTAGATGTCAAAGACTGTAATAATAATGCTCGAACATGGATTTCTTGTTTTCTTTGACAAACGAAATTGACTCGATAGGCTAACTGTCTTTCCGTTCCCTGTAAGGATTGTTGGTTAATACGATGGGCGATCGGACGTAGGAGAGTATTAGATAAGAGAACAGCGATCGCACCTAAAAAAGCCTGATACAAAAAACCACCTCCTGCCAATGAACCAATTGCCGAAGCACACCAAATGGTTGCGGCCGTGTTTAACCCTCGAACGGTGATACCTTCCTTTAAAATCACCCCTCCAGCTAAAAAGCCAATCCCTGACACTACTTGTGCCGCAATACGAGTTGGACTGGCATCATTAGGAGTGAGGACAGAAAGCAATACAAAAAGTGCTGATCCAGTTGAGACTAAAGTACTGGTTCGTAACCCTGCCATGCGTTGTCGCCACTGACGTTCAAATCCCAGTATTGAACCCAACAGAAACGCCACTATAATTCTGACTGCAAAATCTGTCCATTTCACTTCCATGCTGATTTCTTGACAAAAAATTAAATAATATAATGTATTCACGATAAAAAGATGAGCAATGCCCACCCTACCAGTTGCTCGATCGCAGATGAAACTTTAAGCACTTTTTTCTGGACCTGTTTCGATGGGAAGATCAGTAGTGCTATATTCTGTCCAAGAACCTTCATAAATTCTGACGTTAGGATAACCAAGCAAGTGTTTTAAGACGACATATTGTAAAGTTGCTTCTCGTCCAGTACTGCAAGAAACAATAATCGTATCACTAGGCTTAATGTTGCGACTAGCTAATATTTGTTTAATTTCTTCTAAAGATTTTAACTGATGAGGATTTTTCAAGGCTTCGCTAGAATTATTCGCTTCCGTAAAAGTAGGCCAAGGTATATTTTTTGCTCCCGGAATATGCCCATTTCTTACCCAAAGATTCGTTTTACCTTCAAAAAGCTCTGGCGGACGAGGATCGATAATTACTACATCTTTCTTACCGATGAGAGGTTCTAATTCTTTTAAGCTAATTCTCACAGAAGGGTTATCTTTTAAGGTAAAATTCCCCCTATCATAGCGTAGAAACTCTTTTGTAACGTCTTTTTGACCATCTTTATAGCCCTTGTAGCCACCATCTAACACCGCAATATTTTTAGCACCTGATCGCTCCAATAAATAAGCAACCATTGTCGCCCCTAAAACATTATTACCATCAGAGTAAACTACCACCGTATCATCATTACTGATACCTGCTTTAGAAAATATTTGAGCGATTTTCTGTTCTTCCCAATATTGTACGGGTAAAAAGCCATTAGGTCCTCGAAAGTTATTATCTGCAATGTTTACAGCCTTCGGAAGATGACCCTCTATATATTCTAACGGATTGATGCGGACATCTAAAATTTTCAGTTTAGGATTATCTCTATTTTGCTCTACCCAACTGGGAGAAACAAACTGAATAGTGGAAGATGAACTCGCCACCATCGGAGAGAAAGAAAACCAAACAATACTTAATAATACACAAAAAAAGATAATGGCAAGACGGGGAAATTTATAGAAAAGCCACTGTTTCGTGACTGTCCAAAAAGATTGTGACATCATAATGTTCTTGATTTTCGTAATGTTCGTTATCCATTATAATCTAAATAAATTTTTAATCGCTATCAAAAACATCTAAAAAACAAGCTCAATTTAATCTATCCTTAAAGTAGAAGTATCACTGACAATTTTCTGTTAGAAGCTAGGCAATAATCGACAGATAGAGTTTTTTTCGTTACGACTGCAAATCTGATGTCAGGGGAAAGTGCGATCGTAATACCCATTGGATCTCAAATTTTACCTTGAATTTTTTTTTCCAAAATCTCTTTAATTTGAGCTTGAGATAAAGAAGTATCATACCAAATAGCTTCGGAATCTGGACTACGCCGACTCATTAACAAATCAACAGCTTCTTGATCATCACGATGGGCTAACACATAATCTTTAAGCTCTTTTCGAGTCATTGTTTCAAAATTAGGTTTCATCAATAAACCTCCATGTTCCATTAGATGCAATTAAAATTTCAATATCTTCACCAGCTAAAATATAAATCTCGCCAGTGCGATCATTAAAACGAAACAGGTGAATATCTAAATACTTATTAGATAAATCTTGACAAAGTATTACCGATTTAATTGATTGTTCAAAGGTGGGTAAAATAAGATTGCCTCCATTATACTATTATAAATTTGAAGGTGAGCTAAAAAAAACCCACCACTAGCAGAACTTAAGCCTCTTCAGTAAACTTGATCTCTCCCGAACGGGCGAGCGCACTTTATCCGCTTAAAATTATTAAGCAACTTGTAAACTTTTTGGTTGTGGAATAAAATCCCCAAATTCTTTGGTTTTATCAATCCATAACTCCATCGCTTCTTTAATATTAATAATAGCTTCTTCTTGAGTTTTACTATGAGCTATACAACCTAATAATTCTGGTACTTTAGCGATAAATACTTGATCTTGTTTGCTCCAATTAATGATAATTTCATATTTATACATGATTATTTATCTCCTAAATTATATTTTAAAATAATTTCTCGAATTTGTTTGACTTGATAGGCTTTTGCTTTATTCCCATCACTTTGTATGTTTGGTTTTTCTGCGATGCCGTCTTTTCTAAAGATATGATGTGATCCTCTAATTCTTTCGTCAAAACCTAATCTTTTTAATAATTGGCATAAATCATTAAATAAAATATTTTCATCACCATCTTTTCCAGAGATAGTTAAAGTTTTTTTCAATAAAGGATGTTACCAACACTAATGACTTCCTTTTCCTCTTTTTGATAAATAAACAAAACCTTCTTTCGTAATTTGTGCTTTTAATTCTCTAATTTTTCTGGGGATTAATATTCATTATAACTCTGTATTTTATTTTTTATTTTATCACTGTAATTAATTTCATCAAGAATTAGTTTAATTGTTAATTATTAATTGTTAATTATTAATTGTTAATTATTAATTGTTAATTGTTAATTGTTAATTGTTAATTAATTTACGCTCCTTCTCTCAATTTATCTAAGACGCTACGATCTTCTAAAGTAGATGTATCCCCTGTTACTTCCTGCCCAGAAGCAAGGCTACGCAACAATCGGCGCATGATTTTACCTGATCGAGTTTTCGGCATTCCCTCAGTAAATCTGATCTCTCCCGGACGGGCGATCGATCCAATTTCTTGTACTACATGGGCTTTTAGTTCATTTGCCAATTCATCGCTAGGGGTAAAATCACCTTCGAGAGTGACAAAAGCAAAGATTTCTTCCCCTTTAATTTCATCAGGTTTACCGACAACGGCGGCTTCTGCTACCGCAGGATGAGAGACTAAAGCGGATTCTACCTCCATCGTGCCTAAACGATGCCCAGAAACGTTGATAACATCGTCCACACGCCCCATTACCCAGAAATAGCCGTCTTCATCTCGTCTCGCACCATCTCCGGCAAAATAGAGATATTGTCCATCTTTCGGCGGTATATGTTCCCAATAGGTATTACGGAAGCGATCGGGATCACCATAGACTGTTCTCATCATACCAGGCCAAGGATGTTTTATCACTAAATAACCGCCCTCGTTATCCTCAACAGAATTGCCATCTAAATCCACAATATCAGTGATGATACCAGGGAAAGGATAGGTTGCCGAACCCGGTTTTGTGGGAGTAGCACCGGGTAAAGGAGTTATCATCACCCCACCTGTTTCCGTTTGCCACCATGTATCGACTATGGGACATTTTTCCTTACCAATTACCTTATGATACCACATCCACGCTTCAGGGTTGATCGGTTCGCCCACCGTGCCTAACAAGCGTAAAGATGATAAATCACGGGCTTTAGGATGATGTTCGCCCATTTTGATAAAAGCACGAATAGCGGTAGGGGCAGTATAAAATATATTTACGCCGTATTTCTCGATAACATCCCAAAAACAACCAAGATTAGACGGACGGGGTACACCTTCATACATAACAGTTGTCGCACCATTGGAAAGAGGTCCATAAACGATGTAACTATGCCCAGTAATCCAACCCACATCGGCGGTACACCAATAAACATCATCGTCACGAAGATCAAAAATCCACTTAGTCGTCATGTGAGAGTAAAGGTTATAGCCTCCTGTTGTATGCACAACTCCTTTAGGCTTCCCTGTACTACCACTGGTATAGAGAATGAATAACATATCCTCACTATCCATTGCTTCAGCTTTACAATGGGTGGATACTCCCGCTTGTAAGTCGTGCCACCAATGATCTCTACCAGCTTCCATCTGTACTTTTTCTTTGGTGCGTTGTACCACTAACACGTTTTCTACAGAGGGGGCGTGATTATCTGCGATCGCCAAATCAACTTGCTCTTTAAGGGCGACGACTTTATCTTTACGAAATCCACCGTCAGCAGTAATTACTAATTTAGCTTGAGCGGCGTTAATTCTGTCTCTTAAAGCTTCCGAACTAAAGCCTCCAAAGACTACACTATGCACCGCCCCAATTCTCGCACAAGCTAACATGGCGATGGCACTTTCGGGAATCATGGGCATATAAATTGCCACGACATCACCTTTTTTGACTCCTAACTGCTTCATGACGTTAGCAAATTGACACACTTCCCGATGAAGTTGGGCATAAGTAAGAGTACGGCTGTCACCGGGTTCGCCTTCCCAAATGATAGCGGCTTTGTTGCGTCGCCAAGTGGTGAGATGTCGATCAAGACAGTTATAAGAAATATTTATCTTTCCGTTAACGAACCACTTAGCAAAAGGAGGATTACTCCAGTCTAAAACTTGCTCCCATTTTTGAAACCAATTTAGCTCTTTTTCCGCTAAATCAGCCCAAAATTCTGTAGGATTAGTGATCGATTGTTGATATAATGCTTGATAGTCTGCCCAACTCTTAATTTGAGCTTTTTCTGCAAATTCTGAGGGCGGTGTAAAAGTACGTTTTTCCTTTAAAATAGATTCGATCGTCGGTTGTGTCATAATCAAATATATATAAATACAAATTCTACTAGGATCAAAGATTAACCTATTTCTTGAATTTTTATTGTTAAATTTTATTGATCGCAGATAATATAGATGTAAAAAATTATTGAATTTAAAAGCTATAGACAACTAATTTATAATTTTTATTATAAAGTTAATTATTAGAATCAGAATTTAAGAGATTTTTATTAAGTAAAGCGATGAAAATAAAAAAACAAAATTCTCAGATATTAGAGCTAGAAAATAGTAATAAATTTTATTTAGGAAGACTATTATTATTTCTTTTTGCAATACCTTTTTTTTTATTAGGAATATGGATTATTTTATCTTTTGGAAAATTACATATTCTACAATGTGATCGGGAACTGACAGTGTACAATGTCATTCAAACACAACAAATATCTTGTCAATTAACAAGACAGGGTTTGATGGGAAAAGAAATTATTAAAATTAATCAATTACAGGGGGCAAAACTTAATAGAAATAAAGATAATCCTAATGAGATAACTTATAGAGTTGATATACTCACAGATCATCAAATAATACCTCTTGCAGAAGTATATAGTTCAGGACGACAGGGAAAAACAGATAAAGTAACAAAAATCAATATTTTTGTCAAAAATCCAGCTCAAAATTCTCTAATAGTAAAGCAAGATAATCAATTTTTTGCCTATTTTATTGCGGGATTTTTTGCTCTTATAGGAGGAGGCTTAATGATTCTTTCTATAACATTTTTTAGACAAGTTAGCTGTATATTTGACAAGGTAAAAGGGGTAGTTTTTATTAGACAAGATAATATTTTTACATCAAAAATTATTGAATATCAATTGGGACAAATTAAACGAGTTAAGATAGTAGAACAAAAAGATAGTAAAGATAATCAAATTTTTAAACCTAAAATACCTAAAATAATTTTACATCAAGGCTTAGAAATTTCTCTTGATCTTACTGGAAGTATATCTGAGCAAGAAATGATGATTAAAAGTATCAATAATTTTTTACAATTAACAGATTTGAATAAAAATTAATACGGAAAAAACTTGACAAAATGAAAAAAATACATATTGCTTTATCAACTCATAATCTTGAAGACAGTATTAAAGAGTATAGTCAACGTTTATCAGTACAACCAACGGTAATAATTGAGGGAGAATATGCTTTATGGAGAACAGAAACACTGAATTTTTCCGTAAGACAAGATACAGAGTCAAAGTCTGGAAGTTTAAGGCATTTAGGTTGGGAAGATTCTGAAGCGATGGAATTTACTAAGGATATTGACGTTAACGGTATTATGTGGGAAAGGTTTAATCAACAACATCAGTTAGATGAAATTAAGGATTTATGGGGATAATATTTTTTTTAAGAATCGAACTTTCTAAATATTTTTAACATTTTAATATGGTAAAGATAATAAGCAAAGTAGTTAATCAAATCAAGTTTTAAATGGTTATATATCTTCATATAAACTAGAGACAGCACCAGTAAAATTAATACTATTTAAAACTAAATTTTCTCCTTCAGAAAAAGAGGTTAATTGCCATAAATTATTATCTTGTTTGGTAAATAAGTCCACTCGTTTTTTTGTTTGGGAAATAAGTACATATTCTTTTAAACTTTCTATAAGGCGATAATCAGCAAATTTATCACCTCTATCAAAAGATTCCGTACTTTCTGACAACACTTCTATAATAATTTGAGGATATTTTTTATAATAATCTAAAGCTCGATCGTCTTGGCTACAAGTAACAATAACATCAGGATAATAAAAGAGATTTAAACTATCAATTCTGACTTTCATATCAGCAATATAAACTCGACAATCACTGCCTCTTAAATGATTTTTTAATAAAGAAGCGATATTAAGAGAAATCGTAACATGAGCCGAATTTGCACCCGCCATTTTATACACCTCACCATTAATATATTCATGTTTTACGGAGTTTATTTCTTCTAGGTTTAAATATTCTTCAGCAGCCAGTTTAACGACTTCTTGAATGGCAACCATTGTTTTTACCTATTAATATTTAACGTTTTTTAATTATATCAATTCATCTATTTTTTGATTGTTTCAATATAGAGTAAGTAAAGTCTTACCATATTTTTATTATTTATTTCCTCCTTTGCGAGATTTTTTATTGCCATTTAATCAAAATATTCACCGCAATAATTAAACATTTATCCAAAAAAATTTAAAATTAAAAGTATTGACGATAAAATATCCTAAAGTGACAATTATTATTATCAGGAAAAACCAGATAATGTTATTCTATTTCATAGCCAGTAAGTTAAATTAAATTAAATTAAGGAAAAATGAAAAAAGAACAAAAAAAGCTAAAAATAATTTTTATTTATGATTGCATTTATCCCGATTCTTTAGGTGGTGTAGAATTTCGCAATTATCAGTTAGCAAAATTTTTGACAGAAAAAGGGCATCAAATTACTTTAGCTGGTTGGGTAAAAGAAAAAAAACATCCTTTAAATGTGGAAATAATCCCTTTACCTTTCGCTAAAAAATTGTATAATAGTTTAGGTCAAAGAACTGCTTTAACTTCCCTTAAATATGCTTTAGCTACCTTAACTTTACCTTTGCATAAATTTGACATAATTTTAGTAGATAATATTCCTTATATTCATTTATTTTTATTGTTTTTTAAGGCAAAATTGTTAAGAAAACAAATGATTATAACTTGGCATGAATATTGGGGAAAATATTGGCAAATTTATATTAAAAATTGGACTTGGTTTATTTATTATAATATTGAAATTTTAGCGGCACAGTTAGGGAATAAAGTTATTTGTGTTAGTAAATTTACCGCCGAAAAGTTACGCAAAGCTAGAGGAAAATTCGATGAAATAGAAATAGTAAGTAATGGTATTAATCTTTCTTTTATATCTTCTTTAAGTCATTCTGGTATTAACGATACACCTCCGTTAATTTATGCAGGAAGATTAATCAAAGAAAAAAGAGTTGATTTATTGTTAAAAGCTGTCGCTATTTTTACTCAAAAGTATGCTTATCAAGGAGTAATTTTACAGATAATTGGGGAAGGCAACACTAGAGAAGAATTAGAAAAGTTAGCTCAAAAATTAGGAATTGTAGATAAAGTAAAATTTAGAGGAAAGTTAGAGACAATTGAAGAAGTTTGGCGAGAAATAAGTCAAGCAAAAATCGCCATTCAACCATCTTTAAGGGAAGGTTTCGGTATTTTCCCCCTCGAAGCGATGGCTTTAGGAATCCCTGTTATATATTGTCATAGTCAAGAAAGTGCTGTAAAAGAAATTGTCAGAGATGGCATCGAAGGAATTGCTGTTAATCCTGATGAAGATCATTTAAGTGAGGCGATCGCCAAATTATTATATAATGAACTTGAATGGCACAGATTGAGTAATAATGGTAGAATTAGGGCAAAATCTTTTGATTGGCAAGAAATAACCGATAAGTTAGAAAAAATCTTTTTAAATTATCTCAATAAAATTACTTAGGAGTTCGATAAAATTCTATTTAATAATTATCAGTAAAATTTTCTCGCAAAGGCGCAAAGGCGCAAAGGTATCGAAGTTTTATTATCTGTTATTATCTGTTATTATGTTTAATGAAAATTAATTCTTATTTTGAGACTTTAAGAAAGACAATTTATGAGAAAAGAGAAATTATTAAATTTACCATAGTTGGGATTGTTTGTTTAAGTTTTAATATAGTAATTTTATGGATTTTAACTGATAAATTTAAAGTAGAAGAAATCATGGCTACAATTATTGGTTTTTTCTTCTCTAATTTACTAGGTTTTTTCCTCAATAAATATTTTACTTTTAAAATTACTAATACTAACATTTTTAAAGAAATTTACAAATATTATGCAGTGATGACTTCTAGTTTTATCGCTAATCTATTCTTGATGTTTATTCTTGTTAAAATTTTCCATATTTGGATAGTTTATGCCAGTTTAATGGTAGCTATACTTTTCTATATTTATAACTATTTTATGCACAAAAATTGGAGTTTTAAATAACTATTATTATTAACTAACTAGAAAAAAAATAAATACTGTGATAAAATGGTAAAGTTGTCTAAATTCGCACATCTGGGACGTCGGGTGTTTCTAAAAATCAGAAATAGAACTAACCCGGATGGAGGATAAACCCGAAAAATTGGAGAAAAACAAATGTCAGTAGTTAGCTTAAAAGAGCTTTTAGATTCTGGTGTTCATTTTGGGCATCAAACTCGTCGTTGGAATCCGAAAATGGCCCCCTATATTTACACCGCTAGAAATGGTGTACATATTATTGACTTAGTGCAAACTGCACAGTTAATGGATGAAGCCTATAATTATGTCAAAAAAGCCGCAGAAAGTGGCAAAAAAGTGCTTTTTGTCGGTACTAAACGCCAAGCGGCCGGAATTATCGCCCAAGAAGCTAGTCGTTGTGGTGCATTTTACATTAATCAACGTTGGTTAGGTGGTATGCTCACTAACTGGGAAACCATTAAATCCAGAGTAGCACGTCTTAAAGATTTAGAAGAATTAGAAGAAAGTGGCGCTTTAGACAGAAGACCAAAAAAAGAAGCCTCAGTTCTACGTCGTGAGTTAGCAAAACTACAAAAATATCTCGGCGGAATCAAAGATATGCGTCGTGTTCCTGATGTTGTAGTAATTATTGACATTCGTAGAGAACATAATGCCATCAAAGAGTGTCAAAAACTCAATTTGCCCGTTATTTCTATGTTAGATACTAACTGTAATCCTGAATTAGTTGATTTACCTATTCCTGCTAATGATGATGCTATTCGCTCTATTAAATTGATTATTGGTAAATTAGCCGATGCTATTTATGAAGGGCGTTACGGTAAAGCTGTTGCTGAAGGAAGATTCGATGACTTTGAAGAATCTTTAGCTACAGGTGAAGCTGACTACGACGAAGATTACGAAGATGAAGATTACGAAGATAGTGATAGTGAAGAAGAGTAATAACTCTTGTTTGTAGTCGGAGCTTTAGTCGCACTTTTGTAAAGTTAAGAGGCTAAAGCCCTGACTATGAACTTTTTTGATCTTCTTACCTCTCACAGAGTCAATTCATGTAATGATTATTGTTAATGATTTAAACTAAAAATAATATTATGCCTGAAATATCTGCAAAATTAGTAAAAGAACTTAGAGAAAAAACTAACGCCGGGATGATGGATTGTAAAAAAGCCCTCGTTGAAAATGATGGTGATATAACAAAAGCCACTGAATGGTTACGTCAAAAAGGGATTACTTCTGCTGAGAAAAAAGCAGGTAGAGTTGCCGCTGAAGGGATTGTCGAAAGTTATATTCATACTGGTGGTAGAATCGGTGTTTTAGTTGAAGTTAACTGCGAAACTGATTTTGTTGCCCGTAGAGAAGATTTCCAAGCCTTAGCTAAAAATATCGCTATGCAAATTGCTGCTTGTCCTAATGTTGAATACGTTAAAATTGCTGATATTCCTCAAGATATTGTTGCCAAAGAAAAAGAAATCGAAATGGGTAGAGATGATTTAGGGAAAAAGCCTGAAAATATCAAAGAGAAAATCGTAGAAGGTAGAATTCAAAAACGTTTGGGGGAAATGTGTTTACTCAGTCAACCCTATATTCGTGATCAAGCAATTACCGTTGAAGAATTAATTACTCAACAAATTTCTAAAATCGGTGAAAATATTCAAGTGCGTCGTTTTAATCGTTTTGTTTTAGGAGAAGGCATCGAAAAAGAAGAAACTAATTTCGCTGAAGAAGTCGCCGCTCAAGCAGGTTTAAAATAGTTAGGAATTAGGAATTAGGAATTAGGAATTAATAAATCTTTAAATAGTCTCCTAATCTCCTACTTTTCCCTCTTTTCATTACCTAATTAAAACTCAAATTTTTACTTTCTTTAATTATTAATAAAAATGAGTAAGTCAATCAAAAAATTAAGAGATGATTTAATCGTTTTAAATACTAAGATTCAAAATTTAGCCACTAATTTACTAAGTTTATATCAAGATTATTTTCAAAATTTCAGTGAGATTGTTAATCGTCAATTAATTTTGGCTGTTTATCAAATTTGTACACAAAAATATCCAGATTCTTTTCTTCGTTTAAGTTATCAACAAAGAATTAATTTACAGAAACAAATTAAAGCATTAGATACCATTTTTATTGAAAATTTACTTGATAGTTTTAAATCTATAGAACTTCCTAATAATAAATTTATACAAGATTTTTATAATCAAATTATAACACTTTTTTCGTCTTTATTAATCACAGAAAATAGTCCTCAAGAAACTCTTTTAGATTCAAAAAATACACAAACAAATAATTCAGAAAACTTATCAACTTCTCAAGAGATTAATCCTGAAGAGTTAATTAAGTTTCAACTAGATATAGAAGATTGTATAGAAGAGTGTTTAATGAATATTTCTCATAGAACCAATAAATATTTACAAAATGCGAATATCTTGCCTAATAAAATCCCTAGTAAAATTTTAGAAATGGCATTACAAGCAGAAGAAAATACATCTTTAGTAAGTGGTTCACCTAATTTATTAAGTCTTGTAATTGAGAAAGAAGATACATCAGATAACTTAAATATTTCCCCTATTATTGCCCTTTGTTTAAGATTAACAGAAATTGAATTTAATCATACTCAATTGAATTTAATTAGACAAAAAATTACTATTCTTCTTCAAGAATTAGATGCCCTTGAAAATGAATATACAAAAATAAATCAACAATATGCGATCGCCCAAGCAGAATCAGCATGGCGTAGTAGTTGGAATGAGTAATCAGGAATTGGCAAAAAGTTTAAACCCCTAAAAAAAAATTAAAGAAAAATTTAGTTTTGTAGGATGGATATTGCCCACAAATTTTGTAAACTAATTAAGAAAAATTTTTATAGTTAATGAAAAATAAAAATGAGTGAAAAAAATTTAGTGATACCAGAAGTAATTATAGGCTTAGGAAATCCTGAAAAAAAATACGAAAAAACAAGACATAATATTGGATTTGAAATAGTGGATTATTTAGCGGATAAATGGGAGTTTAATTGGCAAAAAAATCCAAAATTTAATGCCTTATTTTGTGAAGGAATCGCTCTAAACCATCGTAAAATTAGGTTGGTAAAACCCTTAACTTATATGAATTTATCAGGTCAATCCGTAAGGGCAGTATTAGATTGGTATAAATTAGACCCTGAAGTGATTTTAGTGGTTTATGATGACATGGATTTACCTTTTGGCAAAATCAGGTTAAGACTATCAGGATCAGCCGGGGGTCATAATGGTATGAAATCAATTATTTCTCATGTTGGTTCTCAAAAATTCTCTCGTTTTCGTATTGGTATTGGCAAATCTAGTCATAAAGAGGCTACCATTGGTCATGTTTTGGGTAAATTTTCCAAAAGTGAGGAAAAAGTTATTGAGGAATTGATGGTGTTAACCCATGATGCCATTTGTCTAAGTTTAAAAGATGGTGTTGAAAAAACCATGAGTCTTTATAATCAAAAATTTGTGGATCTATAACTAATCTAAGTAAGCAACAAAAAAAGGAGGTTATTTTTTACCCATTTTTACCAAATATAAACAATGTTTATAGGGAAAAATTAAACAAGATCAAATATGCTTAAATAATTTGGGTTTGATCACTATTAAATGTTAGTTATAAACATCTGAGTATTTTCCTTCAGTAGAATTAGGTATGTTTGTAACCCACATTCCGCATATTTTAATAAAATACAAAAATTAATACCCAAAAGTATCTATAGATTGTATTGAGTTACAATAAATTCTTCAATTAGTATTATAGTAAGTAGAAGTAATCCTAAAAAGATTGGTTAAACTGATAATTCCAGAAACAGTGGAAAGCTATGGTATTGCTGAAATGCCCAGAAAGTCGTCATGAAAAGCTTTTGAATTATATTTTGCAACTTAGTTAAGGTTTTATCTTAATTCAGCAAACCCTAATTAGTGACTCAAATAGTGCGCTGGCAATCTTAATTATTCCTTTCAATTGATTAATGATCTCGAATCACAGATAATAATTGATGATTATTCAAAAAAAAAAAAATGACTAAAGATCTAGTAACTGTAATGAAACAGGAAGTAGGTAAAGCCGCTGCTAACCTTGTCAAATCTAATTCTATCATTGGTTTAGGTACAGGTTCAACGACTGCTTACGCCATCGAATATATTGGCGAGAGATTAGCGTCAGGAGAGTTAACTAATATTGTTGGTGTGCCTACTTCTTTTCAGGCGGAAGTTTTAGCAAAAAAATATGGTATTCCTTTAACTACCCTAGATGCGATCGATCATATAGATGTAGCTATTGATGGTGCTGATGAAGTTGATCCCCAAAAAAACTTGATTAAAGGCGGTGGTGCCGCTCATACTCGGGAAAAAGTAGTGGATAGTTTAGCAGATCAATTTATTGTAGTGGTAGATGCTGGTAAATTAGTTGATCAGTTAGGTTCAACTTTTTTGTTACCAGTAGAAGTAATCCCTATGGCTATAACTCCTGTTACTCGTCAATTAGAAGCATTAGGAGGTAAACCAGAGTTAAGAATGGGTATAAAAAAAGCTGGTCCTGTGGTCACAGATCAAGGTAATTTAGTTATTGATGTTAAATTCGATCGCATTGATAATCCAGAGGAATTAGAATCAAAAATTAATAATCTTCCGGGTGTATTAGAAAACGGTTTATTTGTAGGCGTGGCGGATGTTATTCTCGTGGGAGAAATTATTGATGGTAAACCTTCTGTAAGACAATTTTAAACTTACTAAATAATTAATTGTAAAATAGACATCTTGATTATTAATTCTAATAAGGGGTTTAAACCCCTTGCTGATTCCGGATTTTTAGTCGAGATAACCCATTAAAAGAAGAACATCATCAATTTGATTAGAAGCTACAGGACGATTACCCATAACTTTAAATTCTTGACTAATATTAAGATGACTAGCTGTAATAGGACGTGATCCTGAAACAGTTATCATTTCCTTAATATCTAATCCACTTTTTGTAACAGGACGTAAACTGCCCACAGTAGTATAAGTATTAACTATTTGTAAATGACTAGGTTCAATCGGACGATTTCCAAATAATAATGAAGATTTATTAGCTAATTTTAGAGCCGATGTCGCCTCTGTTTGGTTAGTTTGCTGATTTTGTTGATTGTCCCAATTTTCGCTCATGATTTATTTTCCTAAAATAATAGAAGTGTTTATATAATATAGCAGTCGAAGTAAAGTTCACCAAGTAAAAAGTAAAAAGTAAAAAGTTTAACAAGAAAGATGAATCAAGAGGATTGAATAAGGG
>NZ_VRZC01000109.1 GCF_016743215.1 Geminocystis sp. GBBB08 | reverse complement strand
TTGACTTGTTCCACAATTAGCAGCAATGGTTAATAGACTTCTCCAAAAAATCTGATTTTAACTCAGGAATCATTAAAAACATAGCCTAAATTCATAAATAGTTTATTATAATTGATTGCATTTTTAATTATGGTCGATGTCTAATGGGTAATAGATAGTGAATAGTTGACAGGAAGACTAGCAGACAGGTTGACTTTTTGCTTTCTCATTCTAAATTCTTCGGGGAAAAGTTACTAAAATTGATCTTAAACTATCCAAATTTTATCTCAGTTTTTATTTTGCACTCGTGTCTATTAGCTATAAAATTCATTTTATGGTAGTTCTGAACTATAACATATAAATATAAATATTACTAACTTATTTTAATTATGGTAACAACTTCTCTTAAATCTTCTAAACATCCTTTAGCAGAATATATCCACCGTTTAGAATCAGGAAAAAGTCTTTTACAAGATAGCCCTGAAAATGTTCTTGAAGTGGTAGGTATTTTAAAATCTTACGGTATTGTTTTAGATGCTTATTCTAATAATCTTAATTATATTGCTGAACATCAATTTTTAGTATTATTTCCCTTTTTTAAATATTTTAATGGTGATTTTTCAGGCAATAAACTTCTTCGTCATTGTTGGCACGATCGCATAAATTTTGAATATGCTGAATACTGTATGAGAGCAATGTTATGGCATGGAGGAGGTAAGTTAGACGAATATGTAGATAGTGAAGAATTTAGTCAAGCAACGAAAGAAGCCATTAAGGCAAAATTGCGAGGAAATCCGTTTATATCAGGCTTAAATAAGCTTTTTCCCCACTTTTTATCTGAACAAGTCAAAATGTTAGCTTATTACTCGGCATTGGGGCAATTTTGGCGAGTGATGAGTGATATATTTATCAGTTTATCTGACAGATATGATCAAAGTGAAATTAACTCCATTGAAGAAGTAGTCAAACACATTTTAGATGGCTTAGTAGCCGATGCCAATAAAGCGATTACCTACGCTGTAGAAATTCAGGGTAAAACCTATGAATTAATACCTCAAAAAGCAGGATTAACTTTTCTCATGGATGTTGCCGTACCTTATGTTGAAGCTGTGTTTTTTCGTGGTACACCATTTTTAGGTACAGTATCTTTTAACGCTCAAGAATATCAAATCCCATTCGATCAATCATTATTTACCTATGGGGCATTATACGCTGATCCGTTACCCGTTGGAGGTGCTGGAATTCCACCAACATTATTAATGCAGGATATGCGTCATTATTTACCTGATTATTTACAAGAAGTTTATCGCAATACCACTAGAGGAGAAGATGATTTACTGGTAAAAATTTGTATTACTTTTCAAAAGTCTATGTATTGTGTAACCACAGCCGCTCTTCAAGGATTAGCACCTTATAGCCTAAATACCGAAAATATTGAGGAAAAAAAAGCTAATCGTCAATATTTAGAGCAATGGATGAATAGATTTACTACTTCTCGTATTTTAGACGTAAATGATCAATAATGTTGTCAGGGTTTCTGAACCTTACCTTTAAATCTGATAAAATCATCAAAGATTCAAATTTTAAAATTAATGGTAAAATTTGCTGTATATTAGTAGGTTGAGAATAAAATTAATAGGTAATCAGGGGAATTAAACTTTTGTTTTCGTTTAATTACTTAAATATCAATCGATAGCGATCACAATACCATTATCCCCATTACCGAAGATATTTTGTTTTTTCCAGATACCATCACCATTAAAGATTGTATGGGAAAACTTTGCTTTATTTTTAGTCCCTGAATCAACACAATTATAGATATTTGAAAGGATATAGTCAATGGAATTTTCAATCGCTACAATACTTTCTCACCTTAGTGTAGATAAACTTGTGCCAGGAAAAGTACTCGAAAAAAAACTAGGCTGTGAAGAATCTGAAGAACTCGAAAAACTACAAATCGCCCTTGATGTTTTAGAAAAAGTAGGTGTAGTTACAAAAGAGTTTGGTAAATACCGCCGAGTTATAGAAGAAGATGTAGTAGAAGCTAAGTTACGTTGTTCAAGTAAAGGTTTCTGTTTTGCCATTCAAGATGAGGAAGATGCTGACGATATTTATATTCGAGAAAGTCACCTCAGTAATGCTTGGAATAGCGATCGAGTTTTAGTAAAAATTATTAAAGAAGGCACTCGTCGTCGTTCTCCTGAAGGAGAAGTAAAATTGATTATTGAACGGGCAAATCCTTCTGTTTTAGCCAGAGTTATTGAAGATAGTGGGGATTATAATGCCGTACCTTTAGACGATCGCCTTTTATTTGAGTTAAGTTTAAAAGAAAATGGTCAATCTTTAAAAGAAACAGTTAATCATCTAGTTCATGTTAATGTTTTACGTTATCCTTTAGGGCAAAATCCACCCTTAGGAAAAATTATCCGAGTGTTAGGTAGTGATGCAGAAACCGCCGCCGATACTGATATTGTTTCTTCAAAACATGATTTACCTCAAGAATTTTCCGAAAGAGTATTACAAAAAGCCTCTCTTTTAACGGCGGATATTACTGCTGAAGAATTGGAAAATCGTCTTGATTTAAGAGATTTATTAACTGTTACTATTGAACAAGAACTAACTAAAGAGCTAAATTTATTTGTTGAAAGTGCTTTTACTCTCCAAAAAACTGAAGAAAATCATTGGCTTTTAGGTATTCATCTTGCGGATGTAGCTCACTTTGTTGAACCTGAAACTCACTTAGACAGGGAAGCTCGTAAACGTGGTACTAGCGTTCATTTAGGAGATAAAATTATTGATTTATTTCCTAAAGCTGTGCAAAATTGTGCCTCTTTAATTCCTCAGGAAGATCGGTTGAGTGTTTCTGTACTTCTAACTTTAGATGATAAAGGGCAAGTTATTAAATATCAAATTCAACCTTCTGTTATTCGGGTAGATCATCAGTTAACCCATAAAGAAGTACAATCTATGATTGGCACTGGTAGTGCTAAACCAGAATTAGAAACGACTTTAGACTTACTCAATCATCTTTTCTTTGAATTAAGTCCATTAGTTAAAGCTCAAAGATTACAACGAGGTGGTTTTGATCTTAATTTAGATAATATTACTTCCTATTTTAAAGACGAAGGTAGAATTGGGGCGATCGCCTCCTATCCTAGTTTACCAGTACTGTCTTTAATGACAGAATTAATGGTATTAGTGGGAAAAGTAGTAGCCGAACATTTGACGGAATTGAAACTACCTGCTATTTATTGTACTCAAGCAAAACCAGATTGGGATGAATTGGAAGATTTATTAAAATTAGTAACTAATTTAAAACTTGATTTTCACTTGGAATCCGAAGACGAATTACAACCCCTCGACTACTATCATCTTATCCAAGAATTTGGCAAATCTGACTATGAAAAAGTCCTCCATTACCTCTTATTAAACTCCCTTAAATCTAATAAATATACCCAACACCCCTCCTCTCACTTTGGTTTAGCTTTACCTATTTATACTCACTGTGTTTCCCCTGGACAACGGTATATTGACTTACAAATACAACGAGTTTTAAAAGCACTTTTTGAACATGGCCGCGATCGCCGTCATAGTCGTGCAAACAAAAGCGTTGAATTATTAAGTAGTACTTGTCACGGTGATATTAACTGGAATGTTTTACCACCAGCAATACAAACAAATTTAGAAACAGACTTACACTCTCTTATCACTCATCTTAACGAAAGAGAAAAAATAGCCCAAGATGCGGAATCTGATTTAATTGGGTTAAAAAAAGCCGAAAAAATGAAAGATTCTACGGGAAAAGTCTTTACAGGCTTAATTACAGGAGTGCAATCTTATGGCTTTTTTGTCCAAATTGAAGACACCTTAGTAGAAGGATTAGTTCATGTTAGCTCATTAAAAGATGACTGGTATGAATACCGCTCACGTCATACTTGTTTAGTGGGCAGAAAAAACCGTATTGCTTATCGTCTTGGTGATACCGTAGAAGTTGAAATTAAAAGCGTTGATTATTATCGTCAACAAATAGACTTAGTAACTGTGCGCGGTGGTAGTACAGCTATTGATGCTGATTTTGAAGAATAATAATGAATAATGAGTAATGAGTAATAGGTAATACCATGAAAGAATTAGAACTTTTAGATCTCAATAAATGTTACACAGTTGCCAATATTGTCTTTGCGATGAATCAGTGTTCTTTTGGTGGGAGAATGTTAGGAGAAGTAACCCTAAAAATTAGAGATTGGATTGAAGATCAACAAATACCTATTGCCGTTTATGATGGGAAACTTGATAATCCTTTAGGAAAACTACTATTAGAAATGGTTAATCGTGGGTGGTTGAAAAAATTAATATCTCCTCAAGAATATGGCGAAAGTAGTGATTTCAATGAAAAAGTCATTATTATTGGTCTTTTTTCGGAAAAATATCAAGAGGTTTTATACCACAAACCTGAAGAAGCAATTTATATTAACTCTTATGGTATCGCCAAGCCAGGGCAAATTGCCGATGGTTATTTCCCCAATGTAGTTTTTTGTGATCCTAGATTGATTATTCCGATAATTTTTACTTGTCTTGAGGAAATCTTTGCCCAAAAACCTCTCAATATCACTGAATTTATAAACTTCATTCATAGCTATGGTGGAGTTGCTACGGAAATGAGTAACGGTGCAAAAACCCTATTAGCAATGGTGAAAGATCCAGATTGTAGCGTATTTTTAACCCTAAGTGGGGCAATGACGATCGCCAAGATGGGGTTAATTATTTGTGATATGATTGAGCAAAATATGGTACAGGTAATTTGTAGTACGGGGGCTTTAATGGCTCACGGATTAATTGAAAGTGTAGGATTAAAGCATTTTAAGTATAATTTTCATGATGATGATGCTTTTTTAGCGGAACAAAAATTAAACCGTGTTACAGATACCCTTGAACCAGAAACTAATTTTGATCATGTTGTACATATTTTGAATAAAATCTTAGAAAAATGTAATCCTCAAGAATATCTCAGTCCTCGTTTATTTCATCATTTAATTGGTGAATATCTTCAGCAAAATTACCCCACCCAACGGGGAATATTAAAGTCTGCTTATGAAAAAAATGTCCCTGTTTTTGTCCCCGCTTTTGTGGATTCAGAAATAGGTAATGATATTTACTTATACAATTACAAAAGAAAAAAAGAGCAAAAAAAACCGATAATTTTTGATTTAGAATTAGATACTCAACATTTAATTGAATTAGCAACAAAAGCAAAAAAACTTGGTATATTTACCATTGGTGGCGGTGTACCCAGAAATAATATTCAAAATGTTAGTCCATTAATTGATTTAATTAATGAAAGAGAAAAAGAAAATTTACCTCTGAGAAAATTTGCTTATGGTTGCCGAGTTTGTCCTGAACCTATATATTATGGTAACTTATCAGGTTCTACTTATTCAGAGGGAATGTCATGGCGTAAAATGGAACTAAACGGTCTTTTTAGCGAGATTCATGCCGATGCGACAATTATTTGGCCTTTTTTAGTGAAATATGTCATGGAAGCCACTAGGTGAGAGAAATTTGAGATAATTTTCCCAAAATGTTGGTTTTTAATTAGGGTTTGCTGTTAGAAATCAAAAAGCTATAAAAATCTTAGAATTTAGCTATTACCCATTATCCATTGCCCATTGCCTAACTTGTGCCACAACTCTAATAAATGATAATTTATGGCTTAATTTTTAATTTTCTTAAAAAATCTAAAGATCTTGTTACAATAATTAACAAAACAATGAGATGATTAAAGACAATTTATTCTTCATCATCCTCGATTTTTGTTGCCCCGTGTAAGGGTTTAATAGATTAAGCCCCTACAGTTAACCATGATTATTGAGTGTCCTATATTTTTGTATAACTTTAATAGATAATATTAAGTAAATTCATGACTCAAGCTATTACACCCACAGAAATTAATGAAAATGCCGAAAATATTATCAATGTCCATTCTCAGCCTGTGGTAATTCCTGCTCAACATCAAGAAAATTTAGGTCCTATTAGTGATATTTCCCCTGATAGTTGGCGTTATAATCCTGATATTATCATCAAATATTATCATAAGCGATGGATTCAAGTATTCAGTCGATTGTTGAATATTATTTTCCCATTGGCAGGTTTGATGTTTGATAATTGGTGGGATTCTCTGTGGGGTAATTCCAGCAAAAATGAGTCTAAAAGAGCAGTTAAACTGAAGAAAGTATTAACAAAATTAGGTCCTGCTTATATTAAAATTGGTCAAGCATTGTCAACACGCCCGGATTTAGTCTCCCCTGCTTATTTAGAAGAATTAACCACATTACAAGATCAACTACCACCTTTTCCCAACGACATCGCCTATCAATTTATCAAAGAAGAATTAGGTGCAACTCCAGATCAAATTTACGCCGAAATATCTCCTAACCCTATTGCAGCAGCCTCTTTAGGGCAAGTTTATCGAGGAAAACTCAAAACAGGAGAAGAAGTGGCTATCAAAGTGCAACGCCCTGATTTAGTCAGACGTATCACCCTTGATATTTATATTATGCGTACTCTTGCAGGATGGGTGAAACAAAACGTAAAACGAGTGCGTTCAGATTTAGTCGCCATTACCGATGAATTATCCGAGCGTATTTTTGAAGAAATGAATTACCTTCAGGAAGGCAAAAACGCCGCTAAATTTAATCAATTATACGGGCATTTACCAGAGATTTATGTGCCGAAAATTTATTGGGAATATACTGGTAGAAGGGTGTTAACTATGGAGTGGATTAATGGCACAAAATTGACGAATATCCAAGAAATCCAAGCTCAAGGTATCGATGCCACTTATTTAGTAGAAGTAGGTGTACAATGCTCCTTAAGACAGTTGTTAGAACATGGTTTCTTTCATGCAGATCCACATCCGGGTAACTTATTAGCTATGCCTGATGGCAGATTGGCTTATCTTGATTTTGGCATGATGAGTACTATTTTACCCTACCAACGCTACGGATTAATTGAAGCAGTAGTTCACCTTGTAAATCGTGATTTTGAAGGTTTAGCTCAAGATTATGTTAAATTAGACTTTTTAACTCCAGAAACTGACTTAAAGCCTATTATACCAGCATTAGCAAACGTTTTTAATAACGCTCTTGGTGCTAGTGTAGCTGAATTAAATTTCAAAAAAATAACCGATGAAATGTCGGCGATGATGTATGAATTTCCTTTTCGAGTACCAGCCTATTATGCTTTAATTATTCGATCAATGGTGACATTAGAAGGTATTGCTATTAATATTGATCCTAATTTCAAAGTATTAAGTAAAGCCTATCCCTATGTTGCCAAAAGACTGCTAACAGATCAATCTCCAGAATTGCGCAATTCCTTAAAAGATTTATTATTTAAAGATGGTAGTTTTCGTTGGAATCGTCTTGAAAATTTATTAAGAAATGCCAAAGATTCTCCCGATTATGACTTTGATAAAGTTGTCAATCAAGGGGTAGATTTTTTATTCTCTGAAAGAGGTGCTTTTATTCGAGATAGATTAGCTGATGAAATTGTCAATTTTTTAGATAATTTTGCACAGAAAACATGGTTAACTATTTCCACAACTGTTAGAGAAACTATCGGTTTAAAACTAAAATCTACCATCAATAATAATGGTAATGGTAAAGCGGCAATTAATGCAGAATCGATGGAACATTTAACCAATATTTTGCAAATATTACAAGAAACAGATGGTTATGATCCGTTAAAATTAATTCCTATTATCACCAATATTTTACAAAATAGTGAAACCTCAAAATTTAGTCAAAGAATTGCCGGAGGATTAGCCCAAAAAGCAACCGCTAGACTAATCCGCAATATTTTATTAAACTCAAATAATCAAAATAACGGTAATGGCAATAACAGTAGTTTTAAATCGAATCCTCAGTTATCATTACCATCAACAATTAAATTAAGTAATCAATAGTGAAAGTAGTGGTTTAATAGATTAAGCCCGTCAAATAATACTTGTAAAACAGGCATCTTGCCCGTAATTTAAACTATTCATTCCTCATTCTTTGTGAAATAGGAATCTTTCCTGTAATTTAAACTATTCACTACTCATTCTTAATATGGATAAAGATACTCGTTTCGCTTTTTTAGTCATCGGTTTACCTTTTTTAGGTTTAATTTATTGTTTGGGTATTATTTTTCTTTTTATCGTCTCTCCTTTTGCTCAAAATCATGCTTTTATTACTGGTATTCTTGCCGCAATGATACCATTTTCCATCGCCGTTTTTTTATGGATAAGAGCTTCTGCTAAAGCCTATAATAAAAATAATTAGTTTATAATTGAGAGGCAATTTCTACTATTCTGAATTTTGTTGTTATGAAGTTAATTCAAAATGAAAAAAATAACTCCACCTTATAACCGTTAAATAACAAAAAATTATGCCTTTAAGTTGGAATGAAATCAAAAATCGGGCGATCGCCTTTACTCAAGAATGGCAAAATGAAACCTCAGAAAATGCTGAAGCAAAATCATTTTGGGATAGTTTTTTTGATGTTTTTGGAGTGTCGAGAAGACGGGTTGCTACCTTTGAAAAAGTAGTTAAAAAATTAGATAATAAACAGGGATTTATTGATTTACTTTGGAAAGGTGTTATTTTAGTTGAACATAAATCGAAGGGCAAAAATTTAGAGAAAGCCTATCAACAAGCTATGGATTATTTTCCGGGTTTAAAAGAGTATGAATTGCCTAAATATATCCTAATTTCTGATTTTGCAAGGTTCAAATTATATGACTTAGAAAATGACATCAATCATGAATTTTTGCTCACAGAATTTATTAATAATTTCCACTTATTTGATTTTATAGCTGGGTATAAAAAACGAGAATATAAAGATAGTGATCCTGTTAATATTCAAGCAGCAGAATTAATGGGAGAATTGCATGATCGACTTAAAGAAATTGGTTATGAAGGACATCAATTAGAAGTTTATTTAGTGCGTTTATTATTCTGTTTATTTGCCGATGATACTGGTATTTTTAATCAAGGTATTTTTCATGAATATATAGATTTACATACTAAAGAAGATGGTAGCGATTTAGCTATTCATTTAGATTCAATTTTTCAAATATTAAATAAACCAGAAGATAAAAGGCTCAAAAATTTAGATGAACATTTAGCTCAATTTCCTTACGTTAATGGTAAGTTATTTTAGGAAAAATTAGATCATGCTTCCTTTGATAGTCAAATGAGAGAAATGTTATTAAAAGCCTGTGGTTTAGATTGGGGTAAAATCTCCCCTGCTATTTTTGGTTCAATGTTTCAAGCGGTTATGAATCCTAATCAAAGACGTAATTTAGGGGCTCATTATACCTCAGAAAAAAATATTCAAAAAGTTATTAAACCTCTATTTTTAGATGATTTATATGTAGAGTTTGAAAAGAAAAAAAATAATCAAAATAAGTTGAAAGAATTTCAGGAAAAAATCGCTAAATTAAAATTTTTAGATCCCGCCTGTGGATGTGGTAACTTTTTAATTATTACCTACCGAGAGTTACGAGATTTAGAAATATTAGTCTTAAAAGAATTAAATAAAAAAGGACAATTAGAGTTAGATATTAATAACCTTATTAAGGTGGATGTAAATCAATTTTTTGGTATCGAATTAGATGAATTTGCTGTGAGAATTGCAGAGGTTACTATGTGGTTAATTGATCATCAAATGAATATTAAAGTCAGTAATGAATTTGGTCAATATTTTGTCCGTTTACCTTTAAAAAAATCTGCTAAAATCATTCATGGAAATGCTTTACAATTTAATTGGGAAGAGATTTTTTTCTCGCAAAGGCGCAAAGGCGCAAAGGAGTTTTTGGGTGATGTTTCTGAAGTTAATTTTAAGGACGCAAAAGGTTTTCATCATTCTCTTTTTTCTTTTAATTTCATCTTTGGTAATCCTCCCTTTGTGGGTAAAAGTTATCAAAATACTGAGCAAAAAGCTGACATAAACTTAGTGTTTAAGGGAGTGAAAAATGCTGGTGTTTTAGATTATGTTTGTGCATGGTATTTAAAAGCCTCTCAATATCTTAACCTCCCTGATTCTCCCCTTAAAAATGAAGACAGTTTTGTTAAAACCCGTTGTGCTTTCGTGAGTACTAATTCGATTTCTCAAGGAGAACAAGTAGGCATTTTATGGCAAGAATTATACACTAAATATAAGATTAAAATTCATTTTGCTCATCGTACTTTTTCTTGGAGTAATGAAGCTAAAGGGAACGCTGCGGTTCATTGTGTTATTATTGGTTTTGGCTTAGAAAATATCGATTATAAAAGGCTTTTTTTTTATGAAAATATCAAGGGTGAAGTAACGGAAATTAAAGTAAAAAATATCAATCCTTATCTAGTAGAAGGTAATGATTTAATTATCTTAAAAAGAAGTAAACCTATTTCAGATATACCTTTAATTAAATTTGGAAATCAACCAATTGACGGTGGAAATTTAATAATTGAAAATAAAGAGGAATTAAATAATTTTTTAGCAGATTCTTCATCTGAAAAATATATCCGTAGATATATGGGAAGTCATGAATTTATCAATAATATCGATAGATGGTGTTTATGGTTAAATAATATAACTCCTGATGAAATTAGAAAGAATAAAAAAATTTATGAAAGAATTGAAAAAGTCAAACAATTTCGTTTAGCAAGTAGCAGAAAAGAAACAAAAGAATTAGCATTAACTCCGACAAAATTTGCTTTCATTTCTCATCAAGAGACAGATTATATTGTTATTCCTAGTGTCTCATCTGAAAATAGAAAATATATTCCTATTGGTTTTATGCCAAAAGAAATTATCACAAGTAATCTTTGTTTAATTATTCCTAATGGTAATTTATTTTTATTTGGAATTTTAACCTCAGAAATGCACATGACATGGGTTAAATATGTTTGTGGAAGACTAAAAAGCGATTACCGTTATTCAAATACTATTGTTTATAATAACTATCCTTTCCCTGAGAATGTGACGACAAAACAACGGGGAAAAGTCGCAAATTTAGCTCAAAGAATCTTAGATATAAGAAATAAATATTTTGATAGTAGTTTAGCGGATTTATATGATCCTTTAACCATGCCAAATGACTTAATAGAAGCTCATCAAAACCTTGACAAAGCAGTCGATTTATGCTATACAAATCAACCTTTTTCTAGTGAGTTAAATCGCATCGAATTTCTTTTTAATTTACATGAAAAAATCAGTACACCTTTATTAAAATGTGAGGTAAAAAAAGGCAGAAAAAAGTAAATCTCTCAAAAATTTACAAAGATTAATGCTTCGTATTGTATTAAAAATATTTTGGTAATTTATTATAAATAAATTTAAACACTATGGTTTGAAGTTGAAACGAAACAAAAAGTATGGCGATCGCCTTTACTCAAGAATGGCAAAATGAAACCTCAGAAAATGCGGAATCAAAGTCATTTTGGGATAATTTTTTCAATGTTTTTGGAATATCCAGAAGACAGGTTGCTACCTTTGAAAAATCTGTCAAAAAATTAGATAATAAACAAGGTTTTATTGATTTACTTATGAAAGTATTAATACTCCTCTGTTAAAAACTGAGAAGAAAAAACCCACTATTCCTCAAAAAAATTTGAATGATGAATATAAAGTTTGAAAATTATTCAACCCCTACTTATTTCCTGTAACCAATTTTGGGCGAAATAAATGACTATGTTCAGGGTGATATAATCGAGAACGAAATTTATCATCTGATAGTTTTTTTAACGCTGGACTGATAATATATACTGTCGTACGAATCAAATTATGTTCTTCTGTGGCGATCGCCATTTCCCAAAGAGGCACAATCAAAATCTTTTCGTCTTCCCAACCAACTCGATAACATATTGCCACTGGCGTGTCAGAGGGATAATACTCTAATAAATCTTTTTGGGCTTTTTTCACATGACGAGCGGCTAAATATAAACACAGACTAGCCTGATGAGCTGCTAAACCCTTTAATTCTTCTTTTTCTGGAACGGGGGATGCACTACCGCTAACTCTTGTTAAAATGATGGTTTGCACTAATTCAGGGACAGTTAATTCACTGCTAATTTTCGCCGACGCAGCCTGATAAGCACTAATACCAGGTATTAATTCAAAGGGAATATTTGCTTCTGCTAATTGTCTCATTTGCTCATGAATAGCACTATAAAGGCATAAATCACCGGATTGAAGCCTAACGACAGTTAAACCTTGTTTGACTTTTTCAATCATTAAAGGGACAATTTTTTCTAAAGTTTGATTCCCCGTTGCTATTAATTGAGCGTTGGATTTTACATCCTTTAAAATCTGTTTTGGTACTAAAGAATCTGCATATAAAATTACATCGGCTTGAAGTAAGATTTTATAGGCTTTGATTGTTAATAAATCAGGATCTCCGGGTCCTGCACCGATAAAATATACACCAGATTTCATGATTTTAATAGTTAGGGTGTGATGAAAAAGTCTTTCGATTGAATAAACCACATTTTTTATCTCTCGCTTTCGTTGCTTTCATCGCAAAGGAGAATGCACCGAAGATGGTTTAAAGAAATGAAAACTGCTGTAAAAGAAGTTCTGTTCCTTTATGAGCGGGCGCAAAGAACGGCTAATAGTTGCCACACATCTTCTGTGGTTATTGTCACGGTTAAACCCTTCATCAATTTTTCTACCTATAATTTTATCCTATTCAAAAAGTGATCGCTCCTCTCTCATGGAAAAAAGCGATCGCCATTCATATATAGTAGAAGTTACGCACTTTACAAATTATCAATAATGTGTAATAACGAAATATCGTTATTTGAGGCAATTAGTAATAAATATAAAATATCTGGTAATCAGAAAAAAATAATACTAAAAATGACCTTATAATGCTGGAAAAGCCATACTCATATTTAATGATTTTTGTCAATGCGTAAGTTCTATATAGATCAATTCTTAAGAGTAGGATTAAACAAAGACGCTACTAACAGCAATGTTGCCCAAAGCGGGTAAAGTCCCCGTAGAACCAGTTAAATTGACAACTAAGTCGTTAGCGGACTGAAAACCTGCAGTACTATCATTAACCACAAGGTAAGTTCCGGTAATTCCGGCAGTAGTAACTACCACTAGAGCCGCACTATTAACCCCTAATGCTTGAGCTCCTGCCAAAGCCCCATCAGCATCTGTAAATACACTATTTACGACACTGGCTAAAGTAGCAACACTACTATCAACAGCACGACTAAAGCTGGTAGGAGCACCAGTAACCACTCCTCCTGAAGTCAAGAGATCAATTTTGTCACTGCCAAAAGCAAAGTCAGTAATGCGATCGGTGAGAGTAACAGAAGATTGCCCAAACTCGAAGGTATAGGTATCGGCACCGGCACCACCAGTTAGAGTGTCTTTACCC
>NZ_VRZC01000108.1 GCF_016743215.1 Geminocystis sp. GBBB08 | reverse complement strand
TTAAAGATAGGAAATAATTTTTTCCCTATTATTTAACAAAGGGTTTAAACCCCTTGCCTTTAAATTTGTAGTCCTTATTTTGCCACCAATCATTTAGGATTGCTATAATTAACTTCAACACTTATCCTCTTAATTAATCATAAAACTATGTGTCTAAAATGCGGTTGTAGCATTACTCCTCAAAAGATTTTAATTAATAATTATGACTCTCATCAACATCACCATCATGATCAGAATCACACTCATAATCATGATTCTAAAACTATCAATATTTATGAATCTATATTAGCAAAAAATGATCATTTAGCCTTTCATAATCGAGAGTTATTTCAGCAAAAAAACATATATGTATTTAATATATTGTCTTCTCCGGGTTCAGGAAAAACTACTTTTATCGAAAAAACATTAACTGATCTTAATTCTACCTACAAAAGTGCCGTCATAGTTGGTGATTTAGCCACAGATAATGACGCCCAAAGATTGAGAAGAAGTAAAGCGGAAGTTATCCAAATAACCACAGGAGATATTTGTCATTTAGAAGCAGAAATGATTAATAATTCCTTGCAAAAAATTGACTTAAATTCTTGCCAGTTGTTAATAATTGAAAATGTAGGTAATTTAGTTTGCCCAGCCTCTTATGATTTAGGCGAAAATGAAAGAATAGTTTTATTATCGGTAACAGAAGGAGAAGATAAACCATTAAAATATCCCACAATATTTAAAAGTGCTGATGTGGTAATTGTCAATAAAATAGATATTGCTAAAGCCGTAGAATTTAATCAACATTTAGTATTACAAAATATCAAAAAAATTGCTCCTCAAGCTAAAATTTTGATGGTGTCTTCTCGCAGTGGTGAAGGAATGAATAATTGGTATCGTTATATTGAAGAAAAATTACAAAAAAAAAGAGATAATAGATTAAAACTATTCCCATTTTTTGATGAAGAAAAGAGAGAATAAGAAAAAGACGAGGAGGAGAAGATTACTTTAATTATAAGTTAACAAAGTTATAAATAAACTTAGATGTTTCTATCGTTAGGAGATGATGAAAAAGTGTTTTGGTGAGAGTAGGGAATAGAAAATAGTTTTAATAGTTTAGCAAGAGGCTTAAGCCCTTTGTTAGAATCAGAGTATGTAATTGTAGAATACTTACCTATTTTTTGAGTAAAAATTGTCAAAAGCATTTTCTGTTAAATTATACCTAACCTTTGATTTTTACAGACTTCTGATTCCTAACAGCATACCCTAATTAGAAAAAAATAGATAAAGTCTAAAACGATGACTAAAAATTGTTATCAAATAATTATAAAAGGTATTGTACAAGGAATTGGTTTTCGTCCTTTTATTTATACTTTAGCTATAGCATTAGGTTTAAAAGGATGGGTAAAAAATTCTGGGGAAGGTGTTGTTATTGAAGTAGAATTAACCACTGTTGAATTAGATATTTTTATCACAAGAATCAAAGCTGAAAAACCCTTACAATCAGAAATTTATAATTTAGAAATTAAATCATCAAACTGGGTAGGTTATCAACAATTTACGATTAAAAATTCAGACACTATTGATAATAACAGAAAAACTGCTATTGTTTTACCTGATTTAAGCACTTGTCAGGAATGTTTAGGGGAAATTTTTGATAGTAAAAATCGTCGTTATCACTATCCTTTCACTAATTGTACAAATTGCGGTCCTCGTTATTCTATCATTAAAGATTTACCTTACGATCGCCCTTTTACTACCATGAGTAAATTTAGGATGTGTAGAGAATGTGAAGAAGAATACTATAATCCTAAAAATAGGCGTTTTCATGCACAACCAAATGCTTGTCAAAAATGTGGACCAACGTTAGAATTATGGAATAAAAAAGGTAATATTTTAGCTAGTTTTGAGGAAGCCATTAAAAAAAGTTGTGACTTAATTCAGGAAGGAAAAATTTTAGCAGTAAAAGGATTAGGAGGATTTCATTTAATAGCTGACTCTAGGAATAATGAGGCTATTAAAATTTTAAGGCAAAGAAAAAATCGCCCTCATAAACCATTAGCTGTAATGTATCCTAATTTCGAGAAAATTAAAGCTGATTGTTTCGTATCTGATATTGAAAAAGATATTTTATTATCTCCTGCTTCTCCCATCGTTTTATTGAGAAAAGTCAGTAAATTAAATAATCTAAATCAAGAAGAATCTTTAAAAAACAATCCAAAAATTGATAATAACTATATCTCAGAAGAAGTCGCACCTCATAATAATTATTTAGCAGTAATGTTACCTTATACTCCCTTGCACCATTTATTATTAAAAAAATTAAATTTTCCCATTATCGCCACCAGTGGAAATCAAAAAAATGAGCCTATTTGTATTGATGAAATAGAAGCCTTAGAAAGATTAAATTTTTTTACTGATTATTTTTTAATCCATAATCGCCCTATTTTTCGTGCCGTTGATGATTCCATTGTTAGGGTGATAGATAATCAAATAATGATATTAAGACGAGGAAGAGGTTACGCACCTTTACCGATAAAATTACCAGATTTTCCAGCAGAAAAACCCCAGAAAATTTTAGCATTAGGAGGACATCTAAAAAATACCATAGCCATTGGTTTTAATCAACAAATTTTTACCAGTCAACACATCGGCGATTTAGATAAACCTGAAACTATAAAAGCCTATAAAAATACTATTAATAATTTCAGTAAAATTTATGAATTTCAACCAGATTTAATAGTTTGTGACGCACATCCAGATTATTTTTCTAGCCAATATGCCGAAGAATTAAGTAAACAGAAAAAACCGCCAATTCCTATTATTCAAATACAACATCATTTAGCTCATATTTTTGCTACAATTGCAGAACATGATTTAGAATTACCCTTATTAGGTATTGCATGGGATGGCACTGGTTACGGATTGGATGATACTATTTGGGGGGGCGAATTTTTTTATATTAGTGACACAGAAATTAAAAGAATTGCCAGTTTTTTACCCTTTCCTTTAATGGGAGGAAATCAAGCAATTTTGCAACCGAAACGCATTGCTTTAGCTTTACTTAATCTTATTTATAAGAATTTTCAAAATATACCACAAAATTTATCCATAATTGACAGTTATTCATCTTCAGAATTAAAACTTTTTCAAACTATCCTAGACAAGAAAATTAACACTCCCTTAACCTCTAGTGTCGGGCGTTTATTTGATGGCGTAGCTTCTCTATTAAATATCATTGATAATATCACTTTTGAAGGACAAGCCGCTATGAGTTTAGAATTTTTAGTCAGTGATTTTCTTCCCGACAAAATCTATACTTTTCAGTGGCAATATCAAGAGAATATTTGCAATTATATCCATTGGCCATCGATAATTAAAGAAATAGTCAATGATTATTTAGGAAAAGAATCCTTAAGTTTAATTGCCACGAAATTTCATCTCACTCTAGTGGAAATAATTAAGCAAATTAGTCAAACTATTGACACTCAAAATATTGTCTTAAGTGGAGGTTGTTTTCAGAATAAATTTTGATTAGACAATACCATCAAAATGTTAAGACAGAATAATTTTAACCCCTATTGGTCACAAAAAATCCCCCTTAATGACGGTGGTTTATCCGTTGGGCAAATTTCCTTTACGCTAATGAAGAATCAAAATAAATTTTAGCAAGAGAATATCTGTAATTATACCCATTGGCGATCGATAATTCAAGAAATAAGCACTCGGCGCATTTAACTTCCCGTTTTTTGCTAACTCCTAACAAGGGGTTTAAACCCTTTGTCTTGACTCAAACCTTTATCTGTTGCTTTTTCCCTCTCCCTTCTTCCCTACCCTAAAGTGTCAACTTAGATGCTTTCCTAGCTTAGTCAATGATTATTGAGGAAAAGAATTTTTATCTCAATCTCAATTTTTTAGAATTAAACACCAATGTCTTGAAAGGAGAAAATAATCATGATAAATTTTAGCAAATACGGGGCAACTGTTCACCACTTAACATATTAACAACTCTTTTCCCACCAATTTTGCTATTCATAATCACTAAAGAATTAGTCGCTTTTTTTACACTACCAATAATATTAGCAGTAGAATTTTTTGCCCTTAAAATACTCAAACTTTTATCAATATCTTCCGCAGGAATAAACATAATAAATCTTCCTTCATTAGCAACATAAAGAGAATCAAAACCTAAAATTTCACAAGCACCTTTCACTTGCTCTTTAACAGCAATAGTATCTTCATTTATCGTTATTTCTAAACTAGCAGAAAATGCAATTTCATTCAATGCACTTGCTAATCCTCCTCTAGTTAAATCCCTTAAACAATTAATTTTAATTCCTACATTTATTAACTCTAAAATAGTTTCAGCTAAAGGTGCAGAATCACTTTTAATAGAAGTTTCAAACTCTAAATTTTCTCTTATTGCCATAATCGCAATGCCATGTTGCCCAATATCTCCACTTAAAATAATCACATCATCAGATTTTATTGACTGAAAATTAATGTCTAAATTATGATTAATAATACCGATCCCAGATGTATTAATAAAAATTTGATCTCCTTTACCTTTTTCAACGACTTTAGTATCACCAGTAACTATCTTTACTTGACTTATTTCTGAGGCTTTTTTTATAGATTGTATAACTTTCCATAACGTAGCAATTTCTAACCCTTCTTCGAGGATAAAACTTAAACTTAAATAAAGAGGAATCGCTCCTGACATTGCTAAGTCATTTACTGTGCCATATACAGCCATTGAACCAATATCACCTCCCGGGAAAAAGAGAGGATTTATTACATAAGAATCTGTTGTAAAAGCAATTTTTTTACTATGAAGATTAAGCACCGCAGAATCATGTTCAATATAATTTTTTTCTTGAAAAGTAGCCAAAAACATCTCATTAATTAATTCTCTCATTAACTTGCCACCGCTACCATGTCCTAATAAAATATGAGAATATTTATTAATAAATAAAGGGCAACTTAACTCAAAATTAGCATTATCTTTTATCATTTTTTTTGGTAATTTTATTATTAATTGTATGAGGCTAAACATTATCTAATTTTACTTATGTTAGTAGCAAATAATCAATAGATAATCTCTTTTATTTTCCGCCGAAGTAAGGCTTTTTTATTCTTGAATTTAAATTATATTTTTCTAATCTATTTTAATGAGTGTTTTTTGAGCTTTGAAATTTATTTTCAAGAGAGATAATTGTTTATAACCCTTAATCTTAATATTAATTATACCAGATAAAACTTATCTATTTTCTTAAATAATTAATGAATCTAACTCCAGAAAAATGTTAAAATTTAAAAAAAATTTGCTGAAAATATGATGAAATTTGTTGATGAATATAGAGACATAAATTTAGTCAAAAAATACACTCAAGCGATCGCCAATATTACTACTAAAAGATGGCAAATAATGGAAATTTGTGGGGGGCAAACCCATAGTATTGTTAAATACGGGATTGATCAACTATTACCCACTGAAATCACTTTAATTCATGGACCTGGATGTCCTGTTTGTGTAACAAATATAGAATTAATAGATCAAGCTATAAAAATTGCTTCTTTACCTAATACTATTTTATGCTCTTTTGGTGATATGTTAAGAGTACCCGGTAGTAAAAAAGATTTACTAAATATTAAAGCATTAGGAGCCGATATTCGCATTATTTATTCACCCTTAGATTGTCTAAAAATTGCTCAACAAAATCCTGAGAAAGAAATAGTGTTTTTTGCGGTAGGCTTTGAAACTACTGCCCCAAGTACAGCAATAACAATATATCAAGCACAAGAACAAAATATAACTAACTTTTCCGTATTAATTGCCCATATTTTAGTACCTCCTGCTATGGAAGCAATTTTATCATCAAATCAGTGTCAAGTACAAGGTTTTTTAGCAGCTGGTCATGTTTGTACTGTTATGGGTTATCATCAATATGAGTTAATTTCTTCTCAATATAAAGTACCTATTATAGTCACAGGATTTGAGCCAGTGGACATTTTACAAGGAATTTTTCTCTGTATTCAACAATTAGAAAAACAAGACTTTAAAGTCGAAAATCAATATAGCCGTGTTGTTCATAAAAAAGGCAATCAAAATGCTCAATTATTGATGAAAGAAGTTTTTGAAATTACCGATTATTTTTGGCGTGGCATCGCAAATATTCCTAATAGTGGCTTAAAAATTAAAGAAAAATATCAGCTATTTTCAGCAGAAAATAAATTTAACTTAGAATTAGTTAACACTCAAATTTTAGAAAGTGAAAACTGCATTAGTGGCAAAATTTTACAAGGGATGAAAAAACCGAATCAATGCCCGTCTTTCGGCACAAAATGCACTCCTGAACAACCTTTAGGTGCTCCTATGGTATCATCAGAAGGTGCTTGTGCGGCTTATTATAATTATCGTCTAAATCAGTGAAATTAAAGTTTAAGGAAAAAATCAATTAGGTCAAAAAAATTAATATTTATTGATAAAATTTAACTAATTTGTCTGATTCGCTCCCATAATTTATGTTAAGAATTGTTAACTATGGGGCGACCGCACCTTTCTCAAATTGCCACAGACAAATAATTACAAGCTATTTTCTTACATCGAACTCAGGTTTAATCCATCCCCACCATAATCTTCAACAAAAATCAAATTAAATTACACCGTTGTCAACTCTTTTTGAGCCTTAACTTCAGGGTTTTCTGCTTCCGAAGGAGGAACAACTTGCCAGAATTTAAGAACATAATTCGCCCAATTATCTAAGATTAATTGACCTTTTTTACTACCTGTTTTTGCCACATGATTGGTGATTAATTTTTTTAATTGTGCCTCACCTTCGGGGGTGCAAATACGCTGAATTTTGACGATTTCAGGGTTAACTTTTGCCTCAAAATTGCCCTCTTCATCGAGGAAATAGCCCAAGCCTCCTGTCATACCTGCGCCCACGTTACGCCCAACACTTCCTAAGACGGCAATTAAGCCTCCTGTCATATATTCGCAACAGTGATCTCCGGCACCCTCAATTACTGCTGTCGCTTTTGAGTTACGCACCCCAAATCGCTCTCCGGCTCGTCCATTGGCGTATAATTCACCCCCCGTTGCACCGTATAAGCAGGTATTGCCTAAAATTACGTTATCAGAAGCCTCAAAAGTGGACTCAGTGGGAGGTACAATGACGATCAAACCTCCATTCATGCCTTTACCAACGTAATCGTTTGCTTCCCCTTCGAGATGAATATTCATGCCTTGAATGTTGAAAGCACCGAAACTTTGTCCAGCATATCCTTTGAAATTGAGGTTTAATTGACCATTAAAGCCCAAATCTCCGTGTTTTTTGGCGATAACCCCAGCAATTCTCGCCCCTAGGGAACGATCAGTGTTAATAATCTTAATTTCTTTGGTAATATTACCATGAGATTCGATCACACCCATGATCTCAGCATCTGCTAAAATTTCATCATCTAAAACATGACCGTTAGTGTGGGTATCTCCATGTTTCAACCAGTCACGGTTCGTTTTCGTGTCAGGAAGATTGGTTAAACAGTCGAGAATCAAGGCTTTAGTTTTGGTGAGTTTCGCATCGTGACGATAGGTTAATAAGTCTGCACGTCCGATAATCTCATCTAAACTACGATAACCCAATTTAGCGAGAATCGATCGAACTTCTTCCGCTACAAAATAGAAGAAATTAACCACATCCCCCGGCACACCAGAGAAACGTTGACGTAAACGCTCTTGTTGAGTAGCAACACCCACAGGGCATTGATTGGTGTGGCAAACACGAGCCATAATACAACCTTCCGCAATCATGGCAATGCTACCGAAACCATATTCTTCAGCACCCATTAACGCCGCCATAACAATATCCCAACCCGTTTTTAAGCCACCATCAGCACGGAGCAAGACTCGATCGCGCAACTGGTTCTCTAATAAGGTACGATGTACTTCAGTTACTCCCAATTCCCAAGGGCAACCTGCGTGTTTAATCGAGCTTAAAGGTGATGCACCTGTACCACCATCATGACCAGAAATTTGAATTACATCCGCATTAGCTTTGGCTACACCGGCAGCGATCGTACCGATACCGATTTCCGCCACTAATTTAACGGATACTTTAGCAGAGGGGTTAATCTGATGTAAATCGTGGATTAATTGGGCTAAATCCTCAATGGAATTGATGTCATGGTGAGGAGGAGGAGAAATGAGGGTAACACCGGGCTTAGAACGGCGTAACATAGCGATATACTGACTCACTTTTTTACCGGGTAATTGTCCCCCCTCACCGGGTTTAGCCCCTTGTGCCATCTTGATTTCCAGTTGTTCACCACTCATTAAATACTCAGGAGTGACACCAAAACGACCAGAAGCAATCTGTTTGATAGCAGAAGTAGCACGATCACCTTTTTGTAACCCTTTGAGATGAGGGAATAAAGGACTTTTACCGTTTTCGTCCACTTCATTAATGATATTATAGCGGTTAGGATCTTCTCCACCTTCTCCAGAATTAGATTTACCGCCGATACGATTCATGGCTATAGCGAGGGTTTCGTGGGCTTCTTGGCTTAATGCACCTAAAGACATACCCCCAGTACAAAAGCGTTTGACAATGTCCTCTACAGGCTCGGCATCATTGATCGAGATAGAATTTTTATCAGACTTAAACTCCAATAAATCCCTTAAAGCAGTGGCAGGGCGCTCTTGTAAATAGTTGCGATACCATTCATAATGATCATAACCTTCTTGACTACCATAAGACGCAACGGCTTTATGTAAGGCTTTTGCCATTTCTGGGGAATTCATGTGATATTCGCCACCTTTTTTATAGTTGACATAGCCGTAATTTTCCAATTTTTTCGCCTGTAACTCAGGGAAGGCTTTTTGATGGAAGGAAATGATTTCGTTGGCAACTTCAGCAAGGTTTAAACCACTGACACGGCTAGTTGTGCCTTTGAAAGCCAATTCCATCACATCCCCACCTAAACCGATACATTCAAAAATCTGTGCACCGTGATAGGAAGCCAAAAGAGAAATACCCATTTTCGACAATATTTTGAGTAATCCGGCCTCAACCGACTTACGATAGTTATTTAAGGCCTCTTCTTCGGTGATATGATCGATTTTCTCATTTTCCATCAATTTCTGAGTTTTCTCGTCACGCCACCAAGCACTAACTGTTTGTAATGTGAGATAGGGGCAAACAGCGGAAGCACCAAAACCAATGAGACAAGCGTAATGATGGGTACTCCAACACTGAGCAGTATCAGTAATAAGGGATGTTTTTAGGCGTAAACCTTCTTTAATCAGATGTTGATGCACTGCACCTATTGCCAATAAGGGGGGAATATAAGAATATTCTTCACTAATTGCCCCATTGTGGTTCAGGCTTCCTGCTTCAATGTGGTTCAGGCTTCCTGCCTCAATGTGGTTCAGGCTTCCTGCTTCAATGTGGTTCAGGCTTCCTGCTTCAATGTGGTTCAGGCTTCCTGCCTGTGTGCGATCGCTTAAAATGATGATTTGATGCCCACCCTTAACTGCTTTAGTGGCTTCTTCGCATAATCTTTCTAAAGCTAATTTTAAACCATCTGGTCCATCACTAATAGCGAATAACGTAGATAATTCAACGGTAGCAAAGTCAGATTTTTTGATGAAATCCAAGTCAGATTCTGACAACACAGGAGAATCAATTACCAAAGTATGGGCGTTTTTTGGTTCGATATGTAATAAATTGCCTCTTTCTCCTAAGTGCATCTGTAACGACATTACCAAACTTTCCCGTAAAGGATCAATAGGAGGGTTGGTAACTTGGGCGAAACGTTGCTTAAAGTAGTCGTACAATAAACGAGGCTTATTGGATAAAACAGCTAAAGGAATATCATCACCCATGCAGAATGTAGGCTCTTTGCCATCCCGTGCCATAGCGGTAATGATCATTTCTACATCTTCGAGGGTATAACCGAAGGCGGTTTGTTGTTGCACTAAGTCAGTATCAGACAGGCTAGAGGGTGACAAGCTAGAAGCCTGTTTTACGTTAATGGGTTGTCTGTCAAGGTGTAGGCGATATTCTTTCAACCACTGCCCATAGGGTTTTTGAGAGGCGATTTCTTGTTTAATTTCCCAGTTTTTGAGGATCTTATTATGTTCTAAGTCCACCACAATCATCTGACCAGGGCCAAGTTTGCCTTTTTCGATGATTTCTGATTCGTCTAAGTCAACCACTCCCGTTTCTGAGCCTACTACCACATAGCCATCTTTTGTGATAGCATAACGAGCAGGGCGTAAACCATTGCGATCAAGACACGCACCAACAGTTTTACCCTCACTAAATGCCAATAATGCAGGGCCATCCCAAGGTTCTTTTAATCCGCTATGGTAGTGATAGAAGTCGAGAATCTCTGGATATTTTTCTAATTCTGGTTGATTTTCGTAGGCTTCAGGCACAAGAATCATCAAGGACTCGGGAATACTGCGTCCTGTGCGTAACAATAATTCACAAGAACTGTCAAGGTTGTAAGAGTCACTATTCGCCATGTTAACGATAGGTGTAACTCCCTCAAATTCTTCTTTAGTCCATCCAGGTAACTCTAAATTTGCCTCTCGTACCGTCATCCAGTTAATATTACCGATGAGGGTGTTAATTTCGCCATTATGTCCTAAAACGCGCATAGGTTGAGCAAAAGGCCATTTTGGCATAGTATTAGTACTAAAACGGCGATGATAAACGGCGAAACGGCTTTGATATTCAGGGTTTTGTAAATCTAAGTAAAATTGTTCTAATATTTCGCCACGCACTAAACCTTTATATACTAAGGTACGACAAGAAAAAGAACAGATATAAAAATCATCGGATAATTGTTTACCAACTCTTGAACGTGCTACATAAAGACGGCGATCAAGTTCATCTCCTTTATAATGAGTATCTCCAGAAGTGACGATAATTTGTTCAATGCGAGGTTGATTAGCTTTTGCTTGTTCTCCTAATACATCAGAATTTACAGGTACATTACGCCAACCGAGGGTTTTTAAACTTTCCACCGCAACCATTTCTTCTACATATTTGCGCCCTTGTTCTGCTTCTTTTTCATCTTGGGGTAAAAATACCATCCCCACGCCCCATTCTTCAAAAGGAGGCATTTCAATATTATTTTCGGCAAACCACTCCTTAAAAATTTCTAAGGGAATACCAGTCATAATACCCGAACCGTCTCCCGTTTCTCTGTCAGCACCACATCCGCCTCTGTGTTCCATACAGTGTAAAGCTTTGAGGGCTTGTTGTACCAATTTATGAGATTTACGGTTATCTTGATAGGCGATAAAACCGACACCACAAGCGTCTCTTTCTTCCACTAACCAAGGTTGTCCTTGAAAGGGAGTTAAATTATTATTTTCAATAAAATTTGTCATTATATCTTGACCTTGCATATTTAGATTCGTTATATTAATTCCTATCGGTTATCAAAACTTAGTTATTCCCGATACAAGACGTTCTCGTTTTCAATAACCGCTCCTAAAAACTTGGACAAACTTGAACACCATCAAAAAAGACTTCAAATCCATCATTTTTGCCTTAACCGAGCAGAATTATTAACGACTTGTGAGAAGGAATCTCCCCTTGTAATAGAAGTGTCTAAAGACTTGCTATCCCTCCTTGATCCCTCTTACTAATAAGTTACTTTGACAACTCCTCTGCCGTCATGCGAGAAGATTCTTGCTTCACCGAATGATGCCTTTCAAAAGTGAACTTTTTACTTGGTCTTACTTTTTCTCCACAAGCTGTAGCGATATGCCCTACCGCCAAATACCACAGACGTTTACTTGAAATTGGCTTGGTTTTTGCCTTTTATCGTCTGTTACCACATCGAAGGATGTTTTTTTTATTATAGCTCACTAATGCCCGTGCATAGCAGGGTTTTAGACCCACGATTTTTTGATAAAATAGTGCCTAAATTTATATCAATCCATTAATAATTATTAATACATTACATTATATTTGTTTTATCTGATTGGGTTTTTATTATAACAAAATCAACTCAGCAAATAAATTATTAATCTCTAAAACATTTTCAAGAACAGATTTTAACACATTAACCACCACACTATTACCAAATTGTTTATAAGCAATATTGTTACTATTACTAATATAGGAGTTACGCACTTTACAAATTATCAATAATGTGTAATAACAATATTTCGTTAATTAAATCAAATTGGCGTAAATAAATTAGCTATCAGTATTATTACTCAAAGTGAATTATACTATGGTGCTATTAACAAAACTGAGTTAAATAAAATAAAAAAAACACTGAACATCAATTCATATTTTACCTATTGACTTAAAAGTGTCGAATAAATTTATTCAACTAATGGATAAGATACTCCCTCAGTCATAAACTAAGTATTCCAGATGCTTTACCAGAAATCCAAATATTTGTATCTAATAAAAATTTCATTATTTAGTCTTATTCGCTCTAACTTCTTTTACTAAAGATACGATTTCTTCCATTGATAATTTCTCTTCAGCGTCTCCTAATTCATCTATTTTTTGCCATAAATTATTTAGGCTTTTTCTGGTTTTGCTAATTTTTAAATATACTGATATAATTCCGCTAATTTATCTTCGGGAATTTTATCAATTTCTGCTTTAATTAAATCTGCTATCGACATAAACCACCTAAAAGTAAAGTTGATATATTAAATTATAACAAAATCAACTCAGCAAATAAATTATTAATCTGCAAAATATTCTCAACGATCGACTTTAACACATTAACTACGACACTATTGCCGAAATGTTTATAAGCAATATTGTTACTATTACTAATAATAAAATCATCAGGAAACCCCATAATTCTAGCACATTCTCTTGGTGCTAATTTCCTAATTTTACCATTAATTAAATAAATACCAGTTTTCGCTCCAATACCCCCACCATAAGCAGATAAAGTGATAGCATGACCGTATTGATGATAAATTCTTTCACCTTGTCCACCTTTATTAATCGTACCAATTCTAATGGGTTTTTGAGGATAATTGCCTAAAATATCTTTAGTTATCCCCAAATTTTCCTTAATTTTTACATCACTTCTATTAATAATAAAATCCTTAGTTTCTGAATCATCTAAACAAAAATCTATTAAACTTGTTGCTTTACTATAACTATAAAGAAAAGTAAAATTTTTAACCTTTAAATCTTTTCTAAAACCTAAAATATAGATTCTTTCTCGCTTTTGAGGTACACCAAAGTTAGAAGCATTTAAGACTTGATAAAAAACATCATAACCAATCTCATCTAAAGTATTTTCAACAACTTTTAAGGTTTTTCCCTCATCATGCCTAGCAAAATTTTTCACATTTTCTAAAATCAATAATGACGGTTGATGATATTTAGCAATTCTAACAATATCAAAAAATAAAGTACCCCTAGTATCATTAAATCCTAATTGTTTACCAGAAATACTAAAGGCTTGGCAAGGAAAACCAGCACACAAAATATCATGACTAGAAATCTCATTTTCCGGAATTATTGTTATATCT
>NZ_VRZC01000107.1 GCF_016743215.1 Geminocystis sp. GBBB08 | reverse complement strand
CATTAAAGGGGTTAACTCTGCCTCTTCTTCACTAGGAAAATCAAAACCATCATTTTCGAGAGATTCTTCTTCTAATTCCATTGACGGTGTTAACTCTGCTTCTTCTTCACTAGGAAAATCAAAACCATCATTTTCGAGGGATTCTTCTTCTAATTCCATTAAAGGGGTTAACTCTTCTTCTTCACTAACAAAATCTAAACCCGTCTCCTCAAAAGAAGATGATTCTTCTTCTAATTCCATTGACGGTGTTAACTCTTCTTCTTCACTAGGAAAATCAAAACCATCATTTTCGAGGGATTCTTCTTCTAATTCCATTAAAGGTGTTAACTCTGCTTCTTCTTCACTAGGAAAATCAAAACTATCATTTGAAGGGGCTAACTGATATTCTAATTCAGTAGTTTCCTCTCCTGTATATAATGGTTGAAAAGATTCGTCATCATTTGGATTCTCTTCAACTATTATTCCTTCAGAGGGTATTCTCGAAGTTTCTATCTCTTCAATAAGTGGCTCTATTCGTCTATTAAGATTGTCTATCTCTGTGTTAAGATTGGCTATTACTTCTCTTAGATTCTTGATTTGAGTCTCATAATCTTCTACTTGATTTTGATAATCTTGAATTTGTCCTTCAAATGCTTTCTCTGTGTCAGCAATTTTTTGATTAGCTTCATCTTGATATTGTTGTTTTAAGGATGCAATTAACTCTTGTTTTCTTATTTCAAAATCATTTTCTGCTTGAGTTAACGCTTTTTCTTTATCTTTTTCAGCATCTTCTTGGGATATTTTATCTTTATTCAAAAAGAAACTAATACCAAAACCGACAATCGCACCTATAATAGCAAAAATAACTTCTGTCATAATTTTTTCTCCGCAAATTTTAATAAAAGTTTGTTATGTGAGTAATCTTAATTTTTGTCTAACAGTATTATATGTACAAAATTTATTTTAGTTATCATTTTTCGATAAATTAAATAATCTTACTTCATTTCTTGATAAGCGGCATAAACTCCCTTAACGTTATACCAGTTAAGAAAAATACGCGCTATTTCTAATGCTAATTGCGGTTTTCCTTGATTAATTAGCCATTGTAGAAGAGGTTGAAGGGTTTTTTCATTTAATGTGCCTCCGAAGGATAAAATACCCCATAGTAGTTTATGTATCCATGTCATTTGAATCATCATTTTTACTTCATAAATGGGATGTTTTTTATAGAATAATACCCCCATTTTTCCTCGCTGAATTTCTTGCTCAATCAGCCTAGGTATTTCTTCTATATTAAATGCTGGATGCCAGTGATAGCCTACTGCTTTAGGACATTTTATTAATTTTAGATCCAGTTTTTTTAGCCTTATTCCTAACTCTAAATCTTCCCAACCATATTGTTTAAACATGGGATCAAACAATCCTGCTTCAATTAACCATTTCTTGGCGATCGCTACATTTCCCGTAGCAAAATAGGCAGCTGAAAAATCAGTGATTTTATACGGCTCAGATGTGGGATCATCAAAATTAGAGGTATTAATTACCGCACCATAGGTAAAAATGCGATCACTATTAATACTTTTTTGTGCTTTTACTAAGGCTTTACCGTGGGCTTGTAAAAAAGATGATGTTACAACAAGGTCGCTATCAATGAAAATAATCCAATCTCCTATAGCTTTTTGTATCCCTAAATTACGAGCTGTGGCTGCTCCCTTGTGATTTTGAGTAAAAAGTTTAACGTGAGGTAAAGAGGCTTTTTCAGTGGTAATCCATGATATAGTTTCATCAGTTGAACCGTCATCAACTACAATAATTTCATAATTCTTAACTAAATCTGTATCAAATTGTTGATTTTCTAAAGCTAGAAGACACTTTCTTAAAATGGGTAAACGATTATAGGTAGGAATAACAACACTAAAAAACACAAATAAACTCCAAAATAATTAGGAATTAGGAATGAAAAATTTGAAATGAATCATAATGATTTTAATAGTAATGAACAATTTATTTATTGGATCATCTTATCACCATTATCTATTTCCCATCTTGATATTATTGATTAATATTCAAAGAATCTTAGAATTGTTGAAGAAAACGGAGATCACTATTATATAATCGGCGAATATCGTCAATTTTATGTAAAATCATCGCAAAACGCTCAACTCCTAACCCCGCAGCAAAACCACTATAAACTTCAGGATCATATCCTACAGCCTTTAAGACATTAGGATCAACCATGCCACAGCCTAATACTTCTAACCATTTTCCTTGCCATTGTACATCAACTTCCGCTGAAGGTTCAGTAAAAGGAAAATAACTCGCACGGAATAACGTCGGTAAATCATCGCCAAATATTTGACGTAAAAATTCTTTAATTGTACCTTTAAGATCTGAAAATGTTAAACCCTTATCAATAGCTAAAATTTCGATTTGATGGAAAACCGCAGAATGAGTAGCGTCAACAGTATCTCGCCTATATACTCTACCCGGGGCAATAATTCTCAAGGGTGGTTCATTATTTTCCATGTACCTAATTTGTACTGATGATGTATGAGTCCGCAATAAACTTCCATCTTCAAAATAAAATGTATCTTGCATATCCCTGGCAGGATGATCTTCAGGAGTATTTAAGGCAGTAAAATTATAGTAATCACTTTCTATTTGTGGCCCTTCAGCTATGGTATATCCTAAACCTACAAAAATATCTATGACTTTATCGATGGTGCTTTGTAAGGGGTGAGATTTACCAATGGGATAACCAACTCCTGGCATAGTGACGTCGATAGTTTCTGCTAAAATTTTACGGTTAATTTCTCCTTGTTGTAATTGTTGTTGTTGATTAGTTAAATTATTTTGTATTTCTGTTTTAATCTCATTAGCAACTGCACCAATTCGAGGACGATCTTCAGCAGATAATTTGCCCATTTCTTTTAAAATTAAGGATAATTGCCCTTTTTTCCCTAAATAGCCTATCCTTAACTCTTCTAACTTTTGTAAACTATCAGCTTCGGCGATCGCTTTTTGCGCTAATTGAGCTAATATTTGTAATTGAGATTCAATTTCCGATGCCATGATAATTGATTGTGATATGATCTTGTTTCCATTGCTCATTATCAAATATTCAGGTATCCTCCTGCAAGTTTTTGATCTGAAGTTAATTGTCTTGGCACTTTTTGCTTTTTCATTCCTCATTCCTCATTCTTTATTACCTTGCTGTTTTTGATGAACCAACCATCGCCATCTTTGACTAATTCGTACTTGATCAATAAATCTTCTTGGTAGGATAAACTGGGAACTAATGCACCATTACGATAATATTGGGATTGTTCTTTAATTTTAGCGGTGATCACTCCTTGAGTTATATCTTGAGGATTAACTTCGGCAGACTCTATTTTCACTTGATGCTCATAACGTCGATAAGCATTTCTACTTCTCAAATCACGGCTATTACCCACCCATCGAGATAGCTGTGGTTCGATTAGGATTTTGGTTAACTCACTAGAATTATATTCAGGACCCGTCGCTTTAGCTTTGGCATTTAACCATTGATTAATAATTTTCAACGCCGTAATTTTGTCTAATGTACTCGTATTTTGAGTTGTTTCTCCGTTAATTAGATATAAATCTATCAAAGGCTCTGAAAGAGAAATTTCTAATTTTTCCTCGGAAGAGTTAGAAGACAAGAGTAACTTTGAAGCCGCAAAAGCAATAATAATTAAGAAAAATAAACTTAATAATGACCAAATAATCAAGCTACTATTATTTCCCGAATTAGTTTTTAAAGATTTTTTATTTAGTTGAGAAACATCATCAGACTTAGTTTTTGTAATAGAGTTTTCGGTAAATTCTGAAGAATCTTCTTGTATTTCTTCTACTTCTGAGTCAAGAAAATCATCCAAACCAATTAAGTCTTGATGATCTTCTGTATATTCTTCTGAAACAAATAAACCGATGCTTTGATTTCCCTCATGATCATACTTTCTATCAATTTCAGTTGTAGCTGATGAAGAATTATTTTGATTAATAATTTGTTTATCATCAATTTTGTCTTTTAGCTCGTTAAATGGGGTAAAAGAATAAGATTGAGATGAAGTACTTTGAGTATCACCTGCTAATTCTAATTCAGGAGAAAAAAACATTTTACTATCTTCTAAACCTTTAACTAAAGGAGTGGTAATAGTTTCTAAATATGCTTGTACTCGATCATTGGCAAAATATTCTTGTAAGGAAGGGTTTTGAGAAGTTAAATCTTTAAATTGAGAAAAAACTTCTGTTTGTAACCATTTTTCTGTATAAAGGCATAAGCCAGGCAAAAGATCGGAAGATCCTTGTGACATTTCTTGAATATAATCAATTACTTTTTGTTCTTGACTTTGACTTAAAGAAAATTCAGCTTCAGCAGTTTGTCCTAAAAGTAAAGCACAAATAGACTGCTCTAAATAAACATCTTGATGAATAGTAAGAGAAATAAGGCTATTTTTTGCTCTAATAATAAATTCTGGTCGTCTTTGTGTAAAACCTCTTGCAATGCCTGCATAAGCTGCTAAATATCCCGCCGCCGGGGAAGGACGTTGTGCCTCTTCTTCAAATAATACCAGTTGTTCTTCAGCCGTTAAATAAACCCTTATTTGTTGAAGAAACCGTAAAAAACCATCAATATCTAACCCAGATTCGTCAATTTGAGAACTTTCTATCCCTCCTCGACTATTAAACATTTCTTTGAGTAATTTAATTCCCTTTTGTCGCCCATAAGTGTCACTATTATCTCTGGTTAATAACTCTAATATTTGATAAGGGTGTAATTTTCCTAAATCTTGCTTAATTTCTTTTCTCAAACTGGGAAATAAATCTTCTTGAAATAATAACTGATAAGATTGTGTCAAGGAATTAGATGCTAATTCGTATTGTTTTTCCTGCCATTGTTCTCTTGCTAATTCTAAATAAGCTAAAACCATGCTTAAAACTAAATCTTGTGCAATTTGGCTTACTTCATCTTCTTGATCGGTAAAATTATTTAAACTACTTTTATCTTGTAAATAAGGTTGACTTAAGGTAATAACTAGCTCATATTCTCCCAAATCCAATAAGATAATTAGCGCCCCAATAAATAAACTTTCGTCAATCTCAATAAATGTATCTTCAACTACATCTAAATTTTCCTCTAATAGTTCTAAGGATTCTTCAATTTCTTTTATTTCTTCTGTATCATCGATCAAATCATCCTTTTCTGTCACAGGTAAAAAGAAAGAGGATTCATATTCCCATCGAGATTGATCATCTTTTAAGACATTATAGGCTTGTTGAAGTAAATTATTGCGAGAAGTAATGGCATATCCACTATAACCCTTATGAGGTAGCTGAAGAATGCGATCTTGATAGGCTTGTTCAATCAAGTTTAATTCAGCTTGAAGGGGAATGCCAAGAATGCGGTAGTAATCTAAAGAAATTTGCACGACTTACTTTTTATTGAGATTGCAGGAAGATGTTGTTTACCAATTTGAGATTTTAACATTTACTCACTGATAGACAAGAAAATTTTAACTCATATTTCTGAGTATTAGATAATAATGTATTGTGACATAGGCATTGTGCCTGTTATTTTTAATTGCTAATTTTTTTACTAAACTTTTTTTCATAATTTGCTAAAGTAAGGAAATCTTACCTTTTATTTTAATCCATGGTGAAAATTAATTATGCTTAGTAAATTAACGGCAAAAAATCAGCTAACTTTACCCAAGAAAATAATTAAAGAAATTGGAGAATGTGAATATTTTGACATTAAATTAGAACATGGACAAATTATCCTTACTCCCGTCAAAATTCAACGAGCTGATGCAGTGAGAATGAAACTTTTAGCTTTAGATTTAACGGAAGAAGATATTGCTTCGGCAGTGGCTTGGAGTCGTGAATCATGAGCAATCAACTGCGTGTTGTTCTTGATACCAATGTTTTAGTCTCAGCTTTAATTTTTAGTGGTAATATAGCTAAAATACGCAAAGCATGGCAATCTTATCTTTTTATTCCTTTAGCTTCCTCTACCACAATTACTGAATTAATCAGAGTTTTAGCTTATCCTAAATTCAAATTAAGAAAAACTGATCAAGAAGATTTATTATCTGATTATCTTCCTTTTTGTGATACGGTAAAAATTACTGAACCCTTACCGAATATTCCATCTTGTCGAGATATTTTTAATGAACCTTTTTTGCTTTTAGCTTTAGTCGGTAATGCCGATTATTTAATAACTGGAGACGCTGATTTGTTGACTCTCAAAGATGATTTTTCCTGCCCTATCATCACCGTTGATGATTTCTTAAAAGTTATCGCCTCATCATCAAATAATTGATTATTATTCACCGATACTTAATAATGATCTATGAATAACTAAAATAAAATATTATGGCTGAAGAAAGAACTCTCCCCAAATTTGACTATTCTACAGTTAAAATTAGTAAAGAAGAAAGTTTAATTTATTATGAAGATATGGTTTTAGGACGCTTATTTGAAGATAAGTGTGCTGAAATGTACTATCGTGGTAGAATGTTTGGCTTTGTTCACCTTTATAATGGACAAGAAGCTGTTTCTAGTGGAATTGTCAAGTCTTTACGTCCTGATCAAGACTATGTATGTAGTACTTATCGAGATCACGTTCATGCTTTAAGTAGTGGTGTACCAGCTAAGGAAGTTATGGCAGAACTTTTTGGAAAAGTTACTGGTTGTAGTAAGGGTAGAGGTGGTTCGATGCATATGTTTTCTGAACCTCATAAATTACTGGGAGGTTATGCTTTTGTTGCTGAAGGTATTCCCGTAGCTACGGGTACAGCTTATCAAAGTATGTATCGTAAAAAGGCTTTAGGGGAAGATTTCGATCAAGTTACCGTCTGTTTTTTCGGTGATGGTGCTAGTAATAATGGTCAATTTTTTGAATGCCTTAACATGGCGGCATTATGGAAACTACCGATTCTTTATGTAGTTGAAAATAATAAATGGGCTATCGGTATGGCCCATGAAAGGGCAACTTCCCAACCTGAAATTTATAAAAAAGCCAGTGTTTTCAATATGGAAGGCTATGAAGTTGACGGCATGGATTTATTAGCAGTCAGAGACGTAGCACAAAAGGCGATCGCACGTGCTAGAGCAGGAGAAGGACCAACATTAATTGAAGCTTTAACCTATCGTTTTCGAGGACATTCTTTAGCAGATCCAGATGAATTAAGAGATCCTACAGAAAAAGAATTTTGGAATGCTAGAGATCCTATCAAAAAATTTGCCACTTATTTAACCGAACATAACATTGTTTCTCAAAGTGAATTAGACACTATAGATAAGAAGGTACAACAGGATATTGAGGAAGCGGTAGAATTTGCAGAAGCCAGTCCAGAACCTGACAAGAGCGAATTATACCGTTATATTTTCGCCGAAGATTAACAATAATTAGGAATTAGGAATTAGGAATTAGGAGACTAGAAGACTAGAAGACTAGAAGACTAGAAGACTAAAAGACTAGGAGAATTGATTAAGTAGCAAGATGCCTATTCTACAACTATTCATTATTAACTATCAACTATCAACTATTCACTATTCACTATTCACTATTCACTATTTAACTTGATTTAATTTCAATTATCTTTGCCAAATATCAACCCATTTAGCAATACCATCATGAGCTAAAATCCAACGACGAACTGATATTTCTTCTCTAATTACTTCTTGATTATTTTTGACTAGGGCATACTTATAAGCAATGGCTTTTCCTGCCGTTTCATTAAAAGGAATTTCACCAAACCAAGTATTAGGATTAATATATTCGAGAGTATATCCTTTATTAATATCCCAATTACCCAACTCTGGACAATCTCCGATGACGATGATTGATTCTCCTAATTGAGTTTTAATACCGTTAATTTGGACTCTCATAATAGTCTTACCTTTGACTTTTTCGCCAATATAATTAAAAATTAAGACACTTTGAGGAGGTAATGTTAAATTACTCACATTCCCATTAATGACTTCAATTTTAGTCTGAGTTAGCATACAATAATATTCTCCATCCGGTAATTCGGTATTTTGTAACTGAATTGTTTGAGAATAGTAAGATTTATTAAAACAAACTAAACAACGAAAATCTCGATAGCGTCTTAAAAAACAGTAAATATCTTCATTAATATATTTTTCGACTTGACTACCAAGAGAAATTGCTGGATTAATTCTTCTTAATTTTGATAATTTTGCTAAATCCTGATAAATAGGGGTATCCGTATCCCATTTTTCCATCATGGGGCGATTATAAGGATCTTCTCCTCCATTGGTATCATTATGTAAATATTGTTCTGTGCCATAATAAATGCAAGGAATACCCCGACAAGTCATAATTAACATCACAGCTAACCTTAAAGCGTTACCATCGGGGTTTAAACTACCAAAACGGGGCATATCATGGTTATCAAAAAAGGTGATTAATTCTGTAGCTGTATTGTAAAGATAGTCGAGGTTAAATACATCCTGTACTAATTGAAATCCTCCTGAAGCATTTTTTGCTAAACATTCACGAATTGCACCGGATAAACCAAAATCGAGAATTGACATCCCTGAATCATTGGCAAATTGAGGTGATTTACCATCTTTAGGATTGCTAAAACCCCATTCTCCAAAAGCGAATAAATCTGGGCGATGGGTTTTTAAATCTCCCATAAATTCTTGCCAAAACCATAATGGCATATGCTTAACGGTATCAATTCTTAAAGCATCAATACCAATATCTAACCATTGTTTAATAGCCGATTTGATATAATTACGATAGTTAATATTACTTTCATTAAAAGTCGCTAAACCGGCCATTTCATAATATAGTAATTGATATTCATTTTCCCAATCAGTAATTTCGGGATTGTGATAGTACCAATTATTAGTGTCGTGATAATAATCAGCGATTAAAACTCCATCATCATAAAGTTTTCCTTTTTCACCACTAACATCAGGACTACTATGATTACAAACAATATCCAGAATTATTTTAATTCCTAGATGATGAGCTTGATTAACTAATCGATTTAAAGCGGTACATTTAAAAAGAGAGTTTTCTTCTCCTTCTGGTAAAAAGCGGGGGTTTATACGTTTAAAATCTTTTGTCCAATATCCGTGCATTGGTGCATTATCAAATTGTAATGATTCTACTTGCTCAAATAATGGAGAAATCCAAATAGCAGTTATACCCAAACCCTTAAGATTATCCTCTTTTTCCATTATACCTTTTATGTCCTCTCCCAAATTATTTCCCCAATAATGCCGATAAGAATCATATAAGTTGGGATTAACCACCTGATTATTACTATCATCACCATCTAAAAAGCGATCGACAATGATAAAATAAATAGTCTCTTGACGAAATTCTATGGCTCTAGTAAATAAAAACTCCCAATTAGAATCTTTTGTTTCTGTTTGATGGGAAGTATAAAAACCTGCCGCCGCATTAGTAATGCCTGTATAAGATGTTAAAGTCATATTTAGAAGCCTAAGTTTCTTAAGCCAAAATTATAGCAATTCTTGAATTAAGAAGATATAAAGTTAATCACATCGAGAATTAAAAACGCTGATAAAATTTACTTAAACTTCTAAAAATACTAAATTTTAGTAGTTGAACTTTTTTTGAATTAAGGAAAATTAGAGTTAGAGAAAAATACAATTTTCCCTACAAAAATTAATAACCCAGTAACTAAAACTCTAATAATACAGAATACTTCGAGAGTGATTGTATTTAGCCGAGTTTTGACACTATCTAATCTTTTACTGAGTGCGTCTTTAGTCCTGGACTTTGGACAAATAAAAAACGATTAGCATAGATATTACGCTAATGAAAAGAAGGGGTTATTTTAAAATAGATTAAGGGTATATTTTTCAAGGTTTATCTTCTTATTTTTAGTCATTAGTTTTACTAACTTGCTCCTATAATTATTGTTATAAATACTATAACTAATTAGGAAGTTAATGTGCATGATTAATCCAAATCATTATAATACAGAAGAAAGAGAAAAATGGATTTCATTTAGAAACTCTTTATCCTCTTTATTCCCCAATCGAAAGGGCGCAATAATGAATATAATTGATAGTTTAAGTTCCAATATAGAGGGTGCTAATACTGCGGTTGCTATATCTGAGAATGATTTATTTAACTATAATTATAACTCTGTATATAAAGGAATTAATAATTCTTTTTCTTCTAATCCTGAAATTAGAAAACAACAAATAAAAGAAACACAAGAATTAATTATTTCTACTTTAAGTCTTGAAGAACAATTACCATTTAATTTATTTGCTTTGGATATAACCAATATGGATAGAAGCCATTCTCCCACTTTGATAGATAGAGAATTTGTTCATAAACCCTCATCTATTTTTGGCCAAAAACCCATTACTTTAGGACATAAATATTCTATTTTAACTTTTTTAAAAAGAGATGAAATAACTAAGCATAATTGGTCCATTCCTTTCTCCACTGAACGAGTTAGTAGTTGTTCAACAGAAAGTGAAACTGCCAAGAAACAAATTAATACTTTATTCAATAATTGTCCTGAATTTAATCAAGATAAATTATCAGTGGTTACGGCGGACTCTTATTATAGTAATCAATATTTTTTAGGGGATTTAACTAATTATAATAATTTAGTAACTATTACTCGCTCTCGTTGTAGTAGAGTGTTTTATACTCTACCCAAAATTGATAATAATCAACCAAAAAGAAGAGGACATCCCCAATGGTATGGTAATAAATTTGACCTCAAAGATGAGAGTACATGGCATGAGGTTGATGAGCAATTTTCCACAACTATTACTAATCATAAAGATGAGATTATTGAGTTAGAAATAAAATGTTGGCATAACTTAGTAATGAAAGGTAATAAAGAGCAAAAAATGCAACAAAAACCTTTTAATTTGTTAAGGATTACTTTAAAAGATAAGCAAGGTAATTTAAAATTCAAACCCATGTGGTTAATTGTGATGGGGAAAAGGAAAAATGATCTTAGTTTATTTGATTGTTATCAAGCATACCTCAGAAGATTTGATATTGAACATTTGTTCAGGTTTGCGAAGAATAAATTATTATTAAACAGCTATTATAGTACGAACGTTGAAAGAGAAAACAACTGGGTAGAATTAGTCTTTTTAAGTTATGTAAATTTATGGGCAAGTAGAAATTTAGCGCAACAAGTCACCCCTGATTGGCAGAAATATCATCTGAAAAAAATGCCCGATAAAATCACACCCAGTATTGTGCAACGAGACTATAAAAGAATAATTTGTACCTTTGGCACGGCAGTACCTTTACCCAAAGTCCGAGGTTATTCATCGGGACGCAAAAAAGGCACAAAATTATCACCAAGATTACGTTATCCTACCGTCAAAAAAATGGCAAGTAAGAAAAAAGCCTCTTAAAAAAACCTCAATTTAACAGTATTTTCAGCTATTATACGGCGGATGATAAAGAAACTTGTTTTCTCTTTTTTATTATTGTAGAAAATACGCTAATCTTTTCTTCTTTGTCCAAAGTCCAGAAGAAAGAATTGATACTTTTACTTTTACTAGCCTGACTCTGTTGATTATAAATAGTGTTAAACATAGTTACACTATGACGCATACGATAAGCCGCCGATGCTTTCACATTCTCTCCTGCATCCTCACATTCATTGATATAGGTAGCAAAGATATGCCGTAGCTGATGGGGGTTGACTTTCACTCTGGCTTTTCTGTAAAAGAAACTTGTAAACATACCCCAAACTGAACTGCAATTATGTTGGTCTCCCTTATTCTGTCGAACAAAGAAAGTGTTAGTATCACCTTTGACTAAATATTGTCTGTATGTACCCCACCAGAGATTGAGATAGTCATAAACACAAGTACCATCCTCAAACTCCCTGTTAAACAAAGCATCTTGGTAATACTCATTACCATTTTTATGGTCTTCAGGATTTAAGAAAATAAAATACATACCCCCATTATTTTGATACTCAAAGGGATTTAATTCCTTGAAAAATCCTAGCTCATCCACAGTACCAAACTTAAGAGTTTTGGCGAAAGTAAGCTCACGAAGTGTTCTCTGACGCTCAGGGGGATAAACAGTCACTAACATCAACATCAGGAATTTTTGTAAACTCTTAGCTTTTTGAATATTATTTTTTTCAGTTTTTTGTATGTATTGCTTATTGTTTTTTGCAGTGCTTATACTCTCATAAAATTGATGATCAAAATCAGCTTTGAGAGATTTCATTACTTGGATAACCTCAGAGTAATTTAACATAATTGGCTTCACCTTTCTTCGCACCATGGTTTCAGCACATCGATGTCTCAATACCCTTAAAGCACAGATAAATTCAATATCTTCGTAATTACTATATCTACGTTTATTGGTAATCCCTTTATAATAAAACTTGCTCATAGCAATGAAACTATCAATATATTTGTCAGCAGTTCCTACTGAAGTGATACCGTAGTCTTCAAAAAACAGTTCTAGCCATTCAAGACGTAGATCAGTTTTCTCCATCGCTTCCTCTCGTTTTTCCCCTTCCTTAATATATTTTTCCTCTGGGGTTTTGCATCTTCCTACCTTAGTATCAACGATGGGTATGATGAAATTGAGACTAATATCTTCAATAGTTAAACTCTCATTATGCAAGTATTCCCATCCTAATAACCGATAGTAAATAACTTTAATACTATCAATAGTTATATCCCTTCTATTTTTTTCCAGAAACTCAAAGGTGCTATTAAATTCCGTTTCTAGTCTTTCCAATTCATGATCAATGATAAATTGTATTTCCTTTTCACTTCGTTCAGGGTATTTCTTCTGTAAACGATCTCGGAGGCTAATTTTATCAATACGAATCGTTTTCTTCGCCTTTGAAGGTTTTTTGCCTCGGTTAACTTGTTCCTGAACATAACCTTTATCAATTACAGGTTTAGACAAAGAATATACTTGTAATAATTCTGTTGATTCAATGGCGGGACTATTTTTTTGTGCTTCAATATATTTTAAACCCTTACAAAAATAGCTTTTTCTTTTACTATCAACTTTGCCCTTAACCAAAATTGAACCTTTCTCAAAACATTCAACAGCTTCATCGAAATTAAAATTCTCGTCAACGATGATTTTGTCCAAGATGTTTTCCATCCTTGCCATAACCTTCTTCGTCGCACGTTGCTGTACGGTTTTTTTACCTTCTATCCCTCTAGTATATTCACAGAGAAAAACCGACTTGATATTAGCCCCTTGCTTGAGATTATCATTACAGCATTTTTGTAACCAAGAAAGCATACTATTTGCTGTGGGATTCGTATTAATAAATTTTACTGTCATTATTTTTGCCTTTTGCTAATGTGTGTAAACTGGGTATCGCTATCTATATAAGAAATAGCTGTCTTTTTTATCACTCTCTTATACGATATATTTATTATTATAAACAAAAACCTGCTCAAGGTTTTTGCTTATCTTTTTAAGAAAACTGGAAAGAAGTAAAATCCTAAAACTATTTAATAGCGATACTTTAATGGCTTTTAATCAGTCAAGTATTGCTAAAAAGTCGTATAAAAGCTCAAAATTGACTCGTAGGAGTTCGTAAAGTAGAGCTAATG
>NZ_VRZC01000106.1 GCF_016743215.1 Geminocystis sp. GBBB08 | reverse complement strand
TATAAATGCCGCTATCAACATTTTGAAAAAGGCTCTAAGTACCGTAGGGCATACGGGAACTTTTGTCTTTAAGACAATAAACGCTTGGGGAGAGGATGCCTCTATTTTGATTGGTAGCGATACCTGTCATGGTAAGCAACCTCATTGAACCAAGAATCCCATCGCATCAAGGGCATGGGAGTGTCAACAAAGACACCTCCAGAAATAGAGATACAGGTTTATCAGCCAGTTTTACGGTAGGAAATTATAACGTCTAAGACTTACGCAATCATAACGATATTCTGTCATTGCGAGGCACGAAGCGATCTCAATTAACCTTGATTTTTCGTACAAATGCGTAAATTACAACGTCTTAACAATAATTGATATTACTATATTGCAGAAGGGCTAGTGGCTTTAATTATTACTACAAGCAAGTTATAAGTAATACCCACCTTACATTTATCTTCCAAATGTTCCAGATGCTATTTGATCGAAAATCGCTTTATCGGCAAAGAATCTTGTCTGAATATTACCCCAACCGCCAAAATCTTTCACCGTTACTAATTTTTTCACTTCTGGATATTCAGAGGTAAATTCTTTAGCTACTTGAGGATTAACTGAGCGAAAACCAACTTTGGCAAATTCTTGTTGTGCTTGTGGGGTGAAGGTATATTTAACAAAGGCTTCGGCGATCGCCCTTGTACCGTGTTTGTCCACGTTTTTATCCACTACGGCAATGGGATTGTCGATGGAAATATTATAATCTGTTGGTACATAATAGGGCACTTTTGAGCCTTTTTTCTTGGCTAAAATTGCCTCATTTTCATAGTTTAACAAGACATTTCCCCTACCCCGTTTATAAAATACGTCACTGGCTTCCCTCGCATCTTTGGGTAATTCAGCGACTGGAATATTATCATATACTTTTTTGACAAATGCCTTTGCTTGAGCTTCTGTACCTCCATTGAGTGCCACCGAACCCCATAACCCTAAAAAATTCCATTGCGCCCCCCCTGATGTTTTTGGATTCGCCGTAATTACCTTCACTTTTTCATCCGCTAAATCACTCCATTTTGTGGGCTTTACCCCTTTATCACGAGTAACAAATGCTACCACAGATTTAGTGACGATCGCATCATTGGGAGCTCTATCTTCCCAACCTGGCTCAATTAATCCCGCTTTTTCTAGTTTTTTTGTATCCCCTGCTAATGCTAACGCCGCAACATCGGCTTCTAAACCATTAATGATAGCCTTAGTTTGACTTCCTGAACCAGCATAACTTTGACGAAACTCAACATTTTGTCCCGTTTTTTTCTTCCAATCGGCTGTAAATTGAGGAATTATTTTAGAATAGGCACTTTGAGTTACTGCATAAGATACAAATGTAATTGTTTTTGGCGGTTGAGCGTTAACTCCAAAATAAAACGATAAGGATAAGGTAATCACTAAACTTACTAACCCTAAACCCGTGAGGCGTAGATATTTTTGAAGCATTTTTTCTCCTGTTGGTTGCAAAATTTAATAAAATTATAAATGTTTTTCATTTTATTTTAACTTAATTTATAAATGAAACCTATAAAAATTTTTTTTAACAACACCCATTATGCAAAGATTTTAGCGATGAATACTTATTGTAAAAATCTATAAAGTTTGTTATTATACACTAAAAATGATTCCTAAATGAATTAAAAATCATGCAAATTTTGGTCGTGGACGATCTTAAATCAGAATTAGATTTAATCAGTGAGTATTTAACCTCCAATGGTTACGGGGTGATTAGGGCGGAAAATGGGCAGGAAGCCTTAACCAAGATTTCGGAGTCAAAACCCGATCTGATCGTCACCGATTGGATGATGCCAGAAATGGGAGGCTTGGATATGTGTCGTCAACTAAAGAAAAATCCTGATACCGCCAATATACCAGTTATTGCTTGTACTGCGAAGGATCAACCCGTCGATCGACTTTGGGCAACCAAACAAGGAGTTAAAGCCTATTTAGTCAAACCTTGCTCGAAAGATCAATTAATTGATGCAGTCAAAACTGCTCTACTTTAAACTGGTAAAAATTATTTTTAATTGGTTCGTAGTAAGGGCTAAAGCCCTCTAAATGAGAATTAGATCCCTTCTAACCCTCTTAGAAAAAAGGGGGAATACAACCCTAAATTTTTTTATTATTAATTCTTAATTCCTAATATGTCCACTGTTTCTACTCTATCTCGCTTGCAAGAGCTATTACCGCAATTATTTCAAAACTCTACCATTAAGGGCGATCGTTATTTGCGTTTTGGGATTAATCAATTATCCGCTTTAATTGCCATGAGTAATATTCAGGAATCCTTAGTAATTTCAGGAGATCGTATTACGCCTATTCCTCAAATGCCCAATGCGGCTATGGGATTGGCTAGTTCACGCAATGCCGTCTTTTGTATTTTTGATTTAGGGCATTTAATGGGTTTATCTCCCCTTTCTTCCTATTTACGACAATATCACGTCATCGTTTTGAAAGAGTCCCCTTCTGATTTATTAATTGGTGTTGCGGTGCATCAAATTCAGGGCGTAACCAGAGTCATCACCGAAGAAATCTCTACCGAGGAAAGAATCTACGATGTACTACCACAAAAAAAATTACCTCTTTCTTTAAAACCCTATTTTACTGGTTCTTTTCTACAGGATGACGAAGAATTATTGATTTTAGATTTATCGACTTTATTTAGCAACATCAAACAATCGAAGTAAGGTAGTTTGCCCCATAGTTTTTCTGTGAGGGTAAGGAAAAGGGAAGAGAGAAGAGGGAAAAGTAATAATTAATTAACCATTAAGAAATCTTTACCTATTCATTACTCATTACTCATTACTCATTACTCATTACTCATTACTCATTACTCATTACTCATTACTTACTATCTGGGATGATTTATGACTATATTAAACAAAATATCAGGAAATTCTATTCAAAATCAAGGGTTATCTCATTCTAACCTCAGAAAACAAATTATTAGGGAATTTTTCACTGATTTAAGACAAAAGTTTTCCTCCCCTGATTCTTCAACTTCCTCTCGACGCACTCTCCGCACTCAGTTATTAATCACCGTCTTACCTACCGTGATTGTACCTCTAGCCATTGCATCAGCGATCGCCATTAACTTTACTCAACGTCAAGCAAAAGAAAGATTAAAAATAGACACTATTCAAACTTTGAGATTAGCGGCGGAAGCCACTCGACAGTCGATGGAGGGAATTTTTGGAGTTACAGATGTACTAGAAATTAATCGAGACTTGGTTAATGCCTTAAAAGTGGCGGGGGAAGAAACCAGTAGTAATAAAGTGCCGAGTAAACATCCAATAGTGAATCAATATCTGCAACTCCTTGGGGATAAAAAAAAGTTAGATAATATTGTGGTGGTAGAAAGAAATGGTAACGCTATCGCCTATAGTGATAAATCAGTAGATATTGTACAAGATACCTTGCCTTGGTGGGATTCTGTCACTTTAGATAATCGCAGAGTAATTGAACCTGCTTATTTTGACGAAGCCTCTGGCACTGCTTTTGTTACTTTAATTAGAACTATAAAAGATCCTATCAGCACAAGTTTTCTAGGGATAACAAAAATTAGTAAATCGATCGAATTTTTAAACGAGGAAATTTTTGATTCTTTGAAAGTGAAGATTTCTGACGCACAACAAGTGCAAGTAATTAGCGTTTCTTCTGGGGAAGCGTTAAGCACTTTTAAGGTGGATGAAGCAAAAGCATTAGGAGATGTATTAGGGGGTAAACCCTTAATCGAGGCAATGCAGATTTTTCAGAGTGCCATTACCGATAATCCTGAAGAACCACAACAGGTAATTGATAAAATAAATAATAAAAATGGCATCACTAACGCTAATATCAGCAATACTGTTACTGATGAGTTAGTTTTATCCTTTGAATTACAAAACCGCATTTTTAACATTCTTAATGTACCGGAAAGTGATTTAGCAGTGGTTGCCTCCGTTACCAAATCCGAAATCGCTCAAGCGGGGCAAGAATTGGCGATAACTCTCACTCTCATAGCGGTTGCCTTAGCTGTGATCGCCATTGGAGTAGTGGTATTATTAGCCCGTCAATTATCTCAACCCCTCACCAATTTAACTAAAAAAGCTCAACAGGTAGCGGAAGGAAACTTAGATGTTAAAGTAGAATTACAAGGCACTCAAGAAACTTATACCCTCGGAGATAGTTTTAATAACCTTGTTAAACAAGTCAATAACCTGATTGATGAACAAAAAACTGTGGCACAGGAAAGGGAGAAACAAAAAGAAGCCCTACAAACGGCAATTTATCAGTTATTAGAAGAAGTTGAAGGTGCATTAGACGGGGATTTGACGGTAAAAGCTAGTTTAGACTCTATGGAAATTAGTACCGTTGCTGACTTAGTTAACGCTATTATCGATAACTTGCGAGAAATTGCCATTCAAGTAAAACAGTCCACCTCTCAAGTTAGCACATCTTTAGGGGAAAATGAAAAGTCGATCGAACAGTTAACCCTACAGGCAATTAAAGAAGCGGAAGCTACTAATAATACTCTTAAATCGGTTAAAGTCATGTCAAAGTCGATCGAAATGGTAGCCGAAAACGCCCGTCAAGCCTCTACCTTCGCTGATTCGGCTTTCCAAGAAACCCAAGCAGGTACACAAGTAATGGATGATACCGTTAATAGTATCATTTCCTTGAGAAGTACCGTTGGGGAAACCGCTAAGAAAATCAAGCGTTTAGGGGAATCATCCCAAAAAATTTCTCAGGTGGTATCCCTCATCGAAGAAATAGCCCTCAAAACTAACCTTCTCGCCATCAATGCCAGTGTGGAAGCTGGTAGGGCGGGTGAACAAGGACAAGGATTTACGATTGTAGCTGAACAGGTAGGAGCATTAGCTGAACAATCGGCCACCGCTACGAAGGAAATCGCTAAAATCATCACCTCTATTCAAGTGGAGACTCAGGAAGTTACCCAAGCGATGGAATTAGGTACGGCTCAAGTAGTCGATAGTACTCGTTTAGTAGAAGCTACCAAAAAACGTCTCGAAACGGTGTTAGAACGATCACAACGTATTAACGATTTAATGCGATCGATTTCAGAAGCAACGGTGACACAAACAGATACTTCAGCCCTTGTAACGGAGTTAATGCAGGAGATTGCCCAGTATTCAGAAACCAGACTCAAATCTTCTCAAGAAGTCGCCGAATCCATGCGCAATACTGCTCAAGTAGCTCAACAGTTACAGTCTGCTGTTGAACAATTCAAAGTGGAATAAAAGGGCTAAAGCCCTCACTACGAAACGTAAAACAGACATCTTGCCTGTCACGACAAACCGTAAAACAAGTATCTTGCATCTCTATCATCAATTCTCGATGAGGATAGGGAAAAGGGAAGAGGGAAGAGGGAAGAGGGAAAAGTAATCAGAATTGATTTTAAAACTCCTAAAATTGATTTTTCCCGTTTTGTTTCATTGGTATTATTGTACTGGTGCAAGATCTGAGTAAAACAAGTATCTTGCCTGTCAAAAAAAAGTAAAAATTTATGGATAGAGAAACACAAATTCGGTTTAATTTTTTAGATGAAGCACACGGGTATTTAGATCAACTAGAACATATCTTTTTAACGGTATTTAGTCAAGAAATTAATCCAGAAAGCCTTGATGTGGCTTTACGTTGTGCCCATTCTCTCAAAGGAGGGGCTGGGATGATGGGATTTACCCTTTTAAGCAATGCAACCCACCGTTTTGAAGATTTTTTGAAAATATTTAGGCTTCGTTTTGCCTCTATTACCGCTAGTGATGATTTACAAACACTCTTTCTCGAAGGAGTTGATAATCTGCGTCATATCGTTCATTTCTACCAAAATCGGGGAGATTTAGATATTACAGTTTTAGAAACTAAAAATATCGTCATATTTGAAGGTTTAAGGAGTTTTTTAGGAGATTTACAGGGAAAGGATGAAAAAAACCTTTTTGCCCTCAATCAAAGCTCTGGATCGGAATTAGAGCTATTTGAAGAAGAAGTCGATCGACTCTTACAAGAGTTTGCGGTGCAAATCCAGAACTTGAATACAGACGAGTTACGAGAAGGCTTAATGCTTCTGGGGGAGGAGTTAATGGTTTTCAGTCAAATGGCGGATATTGATGCTTTTACTCTACTGTCTCAAAATATTCAAAAAGAAACCATGCTAACAACGGCGGAAGATTTGTCCTCCTTTGCCGAAGAAGCTGTAAAAACTTGGTTACGCTCACATTCTTTAGCCTTACGGGGTAGTTTTGACAAAATACCGAATAGTATTGATTTTATCCCGATGGGGCTTGATTTTGAACAAGACTTAGACATTGATTTGACGGCATTAACAGAAGAATTAACCGCTTTAGAAAATGAAAAAAATGCAACACCTGTTATAAATAGCCTCAGTGTCAAAGCCGTTGCCTTAGAAAATGAGCCTACCACGAGGGAAACTGTCACGATGATTAAAATTCCAGCTAACCAACTAACTCAGTTTAACACCTTGTTTGGTAAGTTGATTCTTGAGCGTAACGTCATCAATGCCCAACTGGAAGACTTAAAAAACTTTGCCAGTTTGATGTATGAAAGAATGATTCAATTAGAAGAATCACAAGAACAATTGAAAAAGTGGTACGATCGAGCTTCTATTGAAGGTTTAATTAATACCCCCACAGCCACAGTAAATAGTATTGGAGATACCGCCTTCGATATTTTAGAAATGGATCGGTATAGTGAATTACATCTTGTCACTCAATCTCAAATTGAAACCATGGTTCAACTAAAAGAAGTCGGCACAGATATTCAACTAGGGTTGTTAGATATACAAAATGTCGTCAGAGAATTAAATCAAACTACTACCGCCTTGCAAAAAAATGTCTCTCGCACCCAGATGACACCCTTTGCCGATGTGGTTAGACAATTTCCTCGGATGATTCGAGATTTAGGGGTACAATTTCAGAAAAAAGTTAAGTTACAAATTGAAGGTGATAGCACTCTTATCGATCGAGCAGTGTTAGAAAAACTCAACTCACCCCTTAACCACTTACTGCGTAACGCCTTCGATCACGGTATTGAATCTCCTAACATTCGTATTGTTAACGGCAAACCCCCCGAAGGGAAAATAACCATTACGGCGGTAAATCGTGCCAATCAAACCATTATCTCCATTGAAGATGACGGTAAAGGCATCTCCCTCGACAAAATTCGTCATCGCCTTATCAATCAAGGTATTCCCCCAACTACGGTTGCTCAAATGTCATCCTCTCAACTATTAGACTATATTTTTCAACCCGGTTTTAGTACAAAAGAGCAAGTTACCGAACTTTCGGGAAGGGGAGTTGGGATGGATGTAGTGCGAACTGCCCTTAAAGAAATCAGGGGAGATATTCAAGTCAAAACCACCGAAGGCAAGGGTACAACGTTTATTATCAATATTCCCTTTTCCCTTTCCGTTTTGCGAGTAATGTTACTAGAAAGAAATGGTCTTATATTCGCTATACCCCACAACAGTATTCGAGAATTAAAAATTCTTTCCTCTGCTGATATTATCACAGAAGTCGATCAAGAATTAATTTCATGGCACAGTCATCGCCTTCCCCTGATTAAAACAGAAGAATCTCTTATCTTTCAACGTCCTTACAAAGCCAATCCCTTAAAAGGCAATCCCTTAGTTAATACCATAACAGTATTAATTGTCGGCGAAGGAAACAATTTAAGTAGTATGTATATAGATAAAGTATGGGGAGAACAAGAAGTAACCGTGTATCCCATACAATGCCCTATCCCTTTACCCCAAGGCTTTAACAGTTCGATTATTTTAGGAGATGGTAGAGTCATCCCTCTAGTTGATCCTGTAGAGATGTTACAGGGATGTCAAAACAATAATATCTCATCCCTTGAAAACATCAACTATCAAGAAGAAATGCAACGTATATTGATCGTCGATGATTCCATCAATGTACGCAACTATTTAGCCTTAACCCTTGAAAAAGCAGGTTATCAGGTAGAAGAAGCCAAAGACGGGAGGGAAGCGGTGGATAAATTATTTAACGGTTTAGTCGTCAAAGCCGTAATTTCCGATGTGGAAATGCCTCGTTTAGATGGTTATGGCTTATTAGAAGAAGTCAAAGGCAACCCAGAATTGAAAAATTTACCAATTATTATGTTAACTTCTCGCAGTAATGATAAACACAAAAAAATTGCTTTTAATTTAGGGGCAAATGCTTATTTTTCTAAACCTTTTAACGAACAAGAATTAATTAACCAATTAGAGTCATTAATCATCTATTAATTATGAGAAAAACTACAATTAATCAAATTAATTCGTTACGTTCTTAGTAAGGGCTTTGGCTCTTTTGAAAGGCAAATGACTAAAGTCATCACTACAAACTTTATCTAATTATTAAATATAAATTATTAACTATGAATACCACTCTAAAAACTAGCAACTTTTTTGAAGATTTAAACGTATCTAATACCACTGGTAATATTGAAATTTACAAAAACGGAATTTTATGGCAACTTTTTTTAGTAGATGGAAAGCTTGAATTTGCTAATCATTCTTTACATTCAGGAGATAAATTAAAACATTTTCTCAAAAAAATAGATCATTCTAATGCAGATAAATTTGATTTGTTAAAAAATAATAAAGCTCATATTAAACATCAAATATCTCATTTAGAAAAAAAAGGTTTTATCACCAATATTCAAAAATATTTGCTTCAACAAAAAATTTCAGAAGATGCGATAGAATCTTTATACTGGTTAAGCAAAAATCATGAAGAAAATTTGATTTCACCGCAATTAAAACCGTTAAAATGGGCGGAGAATGAGGTAGTAAATACTGAAAATTTAATTGATATTGAACTGTTAATTAACAATATTAAATCAAGGTGGTTATCATGGAAAAAACTAAGCCCAATAATTACTTCTCCCCATCAAATACCAGTGTGCAAAAATTCTAGTATCTTAGATAAATATGAAGTATCTGGTTTTTTATCTGGAAAAGTTTTAAAGCAATTAGCCCGTTTCATGAATGAATTAAGTATCAGAGAATTGGCATTATTAATTAAACAAGATGAATTAAAATTAGCTCAATTATTATTACCCTATATTAAACAAGGAATCATACAATTAAAGCCTCCTAAATCCCCCTTAAATTTATTGCCTCAAATACCTATTAATAATGTTTCCAATTCATTGCCAGAAATTCCGCCGATAAAAGTCAAAAAACCCGTAGTAAATGAGAAAAAATACTCGATCGTTTGTATTGACGATAGCCCTGCGATGCTAGAGATAATTAGTTCTTATTTAGATACTAATAAATATCACTTAACCACTATTTCTGAACCGATGAAATCCCTTTCTTTCCTTTTTAAAAGTAATCCAGACTTAATTATTATGGATATTTCTATGCCCGGAATTAACGGTAATCGATTATGCAAAATCTTAAAAAGTAGTCCTGTTTTTAAATCAATTCCCATTATTTTAATTAGTGGAGAAAACAATATTGAAGAAGATATTTTAGAGTCAACAGGAGCGAGAGATTTTTTAGCAAAACCCTTTGAAAAAACAGCATTAATTAATTTAATTCATAAATATTGCTAAAGAAAATAACTTTCTATTAAGGGCTCAAGCCCTTTTTTTGCCAAGAATATACTCTACACAAAATTAGGAATTTTGTAACACAAAGAGTTCTACTTATCATCAAGAATAAACTTTCCCAACTTTAGCAAAAATAGTTCTTAAAGCTACAAAAATTGCAGATAATATAGACCAAAATAAGCATGTATTTAACATAAAATTTATTGTTATTTATTTCTTTTATTCTAATTGTTAAAATTATAAAAGGGATCTCAAAAGGATCGGCTATGGAATGTACATCTTAGTTAGTTAACTGATAGCTTTTTGGACTTTGAGCAAATTTGCGTCTAAATGCTGTACTAAAAGCTTCTGGATTAGAGTATCCCACTTTTAATGCTACTTGAGCCACTGATAAATTAGAATCTCTCAGTAATTCTTGTGCTTGTTCCATGCGATAGTTATATAAATAACCGAATACGGTTGTGCTAAATAATTGCTTAAATCCTTGTTTTAATTTACGATCATTCAATCCTACTTTTCTGGCTAATTCTGTTAAGGAAGGAGGATTAAGGGAAGACTTGATTAAAATATCTTTGGCGTATTCTACTCGCTCGAGATCATCTTTTTTTAAACTTAATTTTTGAGGGGTAAATGTCGATGAATCGCAACAATTAAACTGCAAAGCAAATAATTCTAGGGCTTTACTTTCTAAATATAATTGCTTCGTTAAACCATGATAAGGACATTGATAAATTTGAGATAATGCCTTTAGTATTTCAGGATTATTTTCCCCTAATGGTAAATGAAATTTCGACGTTCGATCACCATTAATTAAGTTTAAAATGGGATTATAATTTGTTTTTTCTCCTATGCAAAAACCTTGAAAATAATCTACAGGTGCATAAATACTTATAACCCTAATTTTTGTGTTACAAGACCATTTTTCCACTTCTCTTAAATCAGGTAAATGATAAAGGTAATTTTTCCCAGTTGATTCGATATAACTTGGTTTAATTTCAGATGTATTGAATGTTTCTACTGTGGACATCCCAGAAAGATAAAAATGTGATGTGAGAGGAAAATTACTTTCATGTTTTCTTTGCAAATACATTGTTTCTTTCAGTTGTGCTTCGATAATCTCAATTGTTAATCCTCCCCTTAAACTAATTTGACGATTGTATCCTTTTCCTAAACGAGGAGGAAAATGAATAATATTTTCCTGATTATTATTTTCAATAGTACATTCCGCCCAATTAACAATTCTTTGACTCTTTAGTGGATGATTGGGTAAAAGAATAACTGTATTGGTGTCATATATCAGAGGGTTACTCATTGCTAAATTAAATGATAATTATTCCTATTAATTTTAATTAATTCACATTTGATTGTCAATATAAAAGGAATGAGGATTTTATAGCAATCAGGAATAATTTGTCAGAAAATACTCCGAAAAATTAGCAAAAAAAACCATGTATCTAAACTACCCTTTTTTAAGGTTAAAGCAAGTGAGAAGACATTTAATTAATTGGTTAGAATCAAAATAATATATTGTTTGCCATTTCGACTAATAATTCTTGTCTAAGGTTCGGAATATATGTTTTTCGGTTTGGAGGTTATTGAGTGGCAACAATTTTAAGTTTAGTTATTGCTTTAATTTTATATAAGTAAGTGAATAAAATTAATACTGCATTTTATTTTTCTCAAAGTTATGTTTAATTAACAATGGGTTTAAACCCTTTGCCTTGCATTATCTTGCATTGCCTTGCATTGCCTCTATACAATTAATTTTTTACATGAGTACATACTTATTCTCCTTAAATCCTTTGAAAAGAAAGTCCTAGATAGCTAAACCTATGAAAAATAATTCTAAACTTATCAATCCCATTATTCAGTTTTTTACGATCGGTTTCTTATTGGCTTGGTGTTTTATTCTGATTCGTCCGTTTATCATCATCATCCTTTGGGCAGTGATCATGGCGATCGCCCTCTTTCCTGTATTTGAGTGGTTGAAAAACCGTCTTGGGGGGAGAGCCAAATTATCGGCCATCATCCTTGCTTTAGTGGGTATTGTCATTATTTTAGGTCCTGTTAGTATAATTGCAACAGTTCTGTTTCATAATGCACAAAATATTGTTGAAGGTATTGATGCAGGTACTTTAGTTATACCGCCGCCTCCTTCTGAGATTGCCGATATACCAATTATTGGTAAATCTTTAAGTGAACTTTGGCGACTGGCATCGGTAAATCTTAAAGGATTAATTAGTCAATTTCACACCCAAATAGTAGAATTTTCTAAAACCCTTTTATTACAAGCGACCAATATCAGTTTAATCTTACTGAAATTTATTATATCTATCGTTATTGCAGTCATATTAACTCTGAAAGCCAAAAGTCTTAATCAAGGTGTAATCTTATTTGTTTCACGATTAGCTCCATCGAGAGGAGAAGAATTTATCCAACTAGCAACTATAACGATACGCAGTGTTACTCGTGGTGTCATTGGCGTTGCAGTTATTCAAACCCTGCTGGTGGCTTGTGGCTTGATTTTAGGGAAAATTCCGGCTGCGGGAATACTAACCTTAGTGTGTTTATTTCTCAGTATTATTCAGATTGGTCCAGGTTTGATAGTTTTAGGTGTGATCGTCTTTGCTTGGTCAACCATGAATCCTTTTGGGGCTTTACTTTTCACCATTTGGATGATTGGTGCAACTTTAATTGATAACATACTTAAACCAATTTTAATGGGGCAAGGGCTACCAGTACCTATAGTGATCATTTTATTAGGGGTAATTGGCGGAACACTTGCCCACGGTATTCTCGGTTTATTTGTAGGTCCTGTAATCTTGATTCTGGGCTATGAATTAATACTAGCTTGGATGAAAGAAGACTCTGAAACATAACTTAACGCTTATAAAACGAAAATTGTTATTAAATAGAATTAAGAGCATCAACTTCGGAAATTACGCATTTTGGCGAATTTTACTTGTTTAAGAGATCGACATAAAAAATAAAGGGTTTTCATAATTTTTGCGTAAATTTTGAATTTTAAACTCAACTAATTCTATTAAGTACAATGTCAAACTCATGAATTATTTACGCACCTTATTAATTTTGACTTTCTGTGTAACTTTTAGCTTAGGGTTAGTGCCAAAAATACAAGCTCAAAATAATCCTGGTACAAGTACAGCAACAGAAGAAACATCGATAACAACGGAAGAATTGTTAAACCAAGTCTGTGATTTTCTCAAGAGTCAACAATCCTTGAGTGTAGAAATGGACATCACCTATGACAACGTTCTCACATCGGGGGCAAAAGTCCAATATAGCGGTTACAAAAAAGTGTCAGTACAGAGACCCAATATGGTAAGGGTTGATACCGTAGCGGATGAAGGTAATAGAAATTTTTATTATGATGGTAAATCTTTTACCTTGTTTTCTCCCGATTTGAAGGTTTTTGCCACCAAAGAAGCACCCGCTAATATTGATGAAATGCTCAACACCATTGAGGAAAAATTCGGTTTCACTATCCCGATGTTTAATTTATTCACCAGTAATCCTTGTGCTGTCTTAGATGATATGGTTGGAGAACCTTTATACATCGGCAGTAATTTAGTTAATCGAGAGGAAACGGATCAAATATTAATTGTTACTAAAGATTGGGATGGACAACTGTGGATTAGTCAAGATGAACCTCTTTTAGTGAAAAAGGCGATCGTCACCTATAAAAATTTACCTCATGCCCCTCAATATACGGTGTTATTTTCTAATTGGAACTTTAAACCCTCCTTTGCACCAGATACTTTTACCTTTATCCCCGCCAAAGATGACTTCAGAGTGCAAATATTACCTACTTCCCCCGAACCGTAAAACAATTCTCTCTCATTAGCCTCCCTTATTAAGCAGGGTTTTTTCAAAGTCGGTATCAAAACGCATTTGTTTTGGAAGGGGAGAAAGAGGGAGAGGGGGAAGGGGGGATTTTTTTCTAATAATTGATTAATTAATAGTCAAAAACTTCTGTATCTGGCACTATCTGTTAATTTTAGAAATTGAGATTTTC
>NZ_VRZC01000105.1 GCF_016743215.1 Geminocystis sp. GBBB08 | reverse complement strand
ACCTCCTACCATGCGATCGCTTCCCGTACCACCGTTGAGGGTATCGTTGCCATCACCGCCGGTGAGAGTGTCATTACCGTCTCCACCGTTAAGGTTATTATTACCACTGTTACCAGTGATGGTGTTATTGAGAGTATTACCAGTACCATTAATAGCCGTTGTGCCTGTTAAAGTCAGGTTTTCTAGGTTATCTGTCAGGGTATAAGTAACGGAGGAGAATACTAAATCTGTACCTTCATTCAATAATTCGACTACGACATCACCGCTATTATCTACATTATAAAGATCATTTCCTAATCCGCCTATCAGAGAATCAGCACCGACACCCCCGTTAAGGGTATCATTCCCACTAGCACCACTGAGAGTGTTATTGCCACTATTACCGATGATTAGGTTGTTTAAGCTATTTCCTGTACCACTAAGAGCCGTTGTACCTGTTAAGGTGAGGTTTTCGACGTTAGCGGTTAAAGTATAGGTAACAGAAGATTGTACCGTGTCAATTTCCGTTGCAATAGTAGATGTTTCGCTAACTATGTCATCAACAGCATCAACAGTATAAAAGTCATTGCCCGTGCCTCCGACTAAACTATCAGCACCCGTACCCCCGTTAAGGGTATCATTGCCCGTACCACCGATAAGAGTATCATTACCGTCACCACCTGTTAGGCTATTATTACCACTGTTACCAGTAAGAACGTTATTGAGGGTATTACCCGTACCGTTTATCGCTGTAGTACCTGTTAAGGTGAGATTCTCAACATTAGTAGTTAGGGTATAAGTGAGAGATGAAATAACGCTATCAGTGCCTTCGTTAGCATTTTCCACTACCACATCCCCTGTTACATCGACATAGTAAAGATCATTGCCAATACCACCCATTAGGCGATCGCTTCCCGTACCACCGTTGAGGGTATCGTTGCCATCACCGCCGGTGAGAGTGTCATTACCGTCACCACCGTTAAGGCTATTATTACCACTGTTACCAGTAATAATGTTATTTAAAGTATTACCAGTACCGTTAATGTTTGCTGTACTTTCTAAGATTAGGTTTTCTAAGTTTGTTAGTAAAGTATAGGTAATAGTAGAGCTAACGGTATCTGTACCCTCATTGACATTTTCAATAACTTGATCGCCTGTATTGTCCACATAATAGGTATCATTACCCGTATCTCCTACCATGCTATCATTTCCTGTGCCTCCTTCAATGCGATCGTTTCCTCCACCTCCATTGAGGGTGTCATTTCCACCTAATCCTTGTAAAGTATCATTACCCGTACCTCCCCCAAGATTATTATTGTTAGCATCTCCTACCAGTAATAAGTTATCATCGTTTGTAATTGTGCCTAAACCTTGACTATCATCAATAGTTGCACCTACAGCACCACTGAGGTTAACAAAGAAAGTCTCGTTCGCTTCTACTGTAGTATCACCGTTAATCACCACCGAAATTGTTTTAGTGGTTTCGTTGGTAGCAAAACTCAAACTACCTGTTTTGGCTACATAATCACTTCCGGCGGTGGCGGGGTTAGTTGTACCGTTAGCAGTGGCATAATTAACCGTAATAGCTTGTAATGCTGTCCCCGTGCGAGTGACGGTAAAAACGGCATTTTTAGTACCGCTATTACCTTCGGTTATACTAACATCATTAATGGCAAGAGTTGGTAAAGATTGAGTTATCTGATATGTATATATCTCATAGTCAGTACCATCAAATCCACTCCATACTACGTTATTCCCTGAGATTTGCGGACTATAATCTTCTGTAGTATTATTAGTTAACTGAGTAGTGGTAATGCCATTGTAAAAATATATTTCAAAATCAGTACCATCCCAACTACTCCATACTACATTATTCCCTGAGATTTGCGGAGACCCATCATCTGTAGTATTATCAGTTAACTGAGTAGTGATAGTTCCATTGTAAAAATATATTTCATTGTCACTACCATAAAAGCCACTCCATACTACATTATCCCCTGAGATTTGCGGAGACCCATCATCTGTAGTATTATCAGTTAACTGAGTAGTGGTAGTTCCATTGTAAAAATATATTTCATAGTCATTACCATCAAATCCACTCCATACTACGTTATTTCCTGAGATTTGCAGATTATAACGACCTTTAGTATTATTAGTTAACTGAGTAGTGGTAGTCCCATTGTAAAAATATATTTCATAGTCATTACCATCAAATCCACTCCATACTACGTTATTTCCTGAGATTTGCGGCTCATCATCATCTGTAGTATTATTAGTTAACTGAGTAGTGGTAGTCCCATTGTAAAAATATATTTCATAGTCATTACCATCCCATCCTTGCCATACTACGTTATTCCCTGAGATTTGCGGATAATTATCATGTGTAGTATTATTAGTTAGCTGAGTAGTGGTAGTGCCACTGTAAAAATATATCTCCCAGTCATTACCATCATAACTATTCCATACTACTTTATTTCCTGAGATTTGCGGCTCATAATCATTTGTAGCATTATTAATTAATTGAGTAGTAGTTCCATTGTAAAAATATATTTCATAATCAGTACCATCCCATCCAGACCATGCTACATTATTCCCTGAGATTTGCGGAGACCCATCATCTGTAGTATTATTGGTTAACTGAGTAGTGGTAATCCCATTGTAAAAATATATTTCATAGTCATTACCATCAAAGCCATACCATACTACGTTGTTCCCTGAGATTTGCGGTGACCCATCATCTGTAGTATTATTAGTTAATTGAGTAGTAGTAATCCCATTGTAAAAATATATTTCATAGTCATTACCATCAAAGCCATACCATACTACGTTGTTCCCTGAGATTTGCGGCCGCCAATCATCTGTAGGATTATCAGTTAATTGAGTAGTGGTAGTCCCATTGTAAAAATATATTTCATAATCAGTACGATCCCTCCCAGTCCATACTACATTATTCCCTGAGATTTGCGGAGACCCATCATCTGTAGTATTATTAGTTAATTGAGTAGTGGTAGTCCCATTGTAAAAATATATTTCATAGTCATTACCATCCCAATTATGCCATACTACATTATTCCCTGAGATTTGCGGATAGTAATCATTTGTAATATTATTGGTTAACTGAATAATAGTACCACTATTTTCGACATTGAGAGTTTCACCATTAACAGTAACGGTATTCCAATCATTTTCATTTCTGAGGGTGTCTAACTCCGCCGTAGTCATGGGCTGATTTAACACTAAGTTACGCCAAATTTCCCCTTCGTCTCCTTGACTGTCTAGGTTGTTAATTTGGGCATCGATAAAGTGTCCAATTTCTTCTATTAATACATCACGAATGGCAGTAATGGATTGTGACTCAAGGAGGGAAGATGATAAATAAATGGTGTTATTGGTGGTACTATATGCACCGTTAGCCCCATTAATTTCCGTAGGGGATAAAACTTCGATTTTGGGTAAGTTACTAAAGTCTCGATTTTTCCAGAAGGAGAAAAGATTATTCGCTACTGTAACGTTATAGTTATCTCCAAAGGCGGTGATTAAATCAGCTTCGAGACTAGGATTTAGAGAGGCTTTGAGCAAGAGTACTTCGGCTTGGGCGATGGCTTGACTTAATGGAGTCATGAATTAATTATATATTTTAAATTTATGGTTACAACACTAACATATTTTTTAAAAAATCCGATGAGCCTTTGTATTTCAGGTCACGAAATAGTAACAATTTGTTTGACTTCTTAATATTGATCCCACCCTGCCCCCCCTTACTAAGGAGTTTGCCTTGAAATAAATTTCCTATGGATTTTTTCCCATTGCTTAGTGCGATCGAGCAGCGTCACTTCGTGATCGATATTGGTTAGAGAGCGATCTCATTTTTTTGTTAATCTTTCTTTTCCTCGTCAGAATCTAAAAAAAGTAGCTATATTTCAAGCTACCGTTAAAATGTTTTTTTACTACAGTTAAGATTTAAAAATTAGAATTTAGTTAACCATTGTTGTAAATCATCGATGGAATTAAAATCTAAGAAATCTTCAGCTAATGTTTCTAAATCGTCAATATTTAAGGCTTTTATTTGCCTTTGTAAATCAGAGTTTATTGTTCCCAATTTTTTAGTTAATTGACGAATAATTAACTCTTTTTCTCGATCAATTCTTTCTTGTAATTGCTGTAAGCCTTCTTCAATTCCTTGTTGTAAGCCTTGTTGTAAGCCTTGCTGTAAACCTTGCTGTAAACCTTCTTCTTTCGCCATTTGCTCAAAAGGGCTAACTAACGGCATAATTTTTTCCTCCTCGTATTTGATTATTTTTGTATTCAAATTTTGTTGTAATAATGGTGGTAAAGTCATCATGGCATCGATAAATTTAAACAGTTTTACTACCTCTAATTTAGAGTAGCCTTTTTCATATAAACTTCTGATTAAAAGCCATTTCCATTGTTCCCTTTCGGTTAAATTACTGGTGGTTGCTTTGGTTTTTAAATGTGCCATGATCATCATAGCAAATGGGTTTAAATTTGTTTCTAATTCCTCCCATTTTTCTTGATAATCTAGTAGTTTAATGGTGGGAAAATTCAGGTTAAGTTGACATCCTCCTAAATCATAACCGTAGTTTGATGGTCGCCATGTTTTGCTTTCATCCCCTAGTATAGCAAGACTAATTACTGGTTTTCGATATAGGTCAAAGATGCGATAATGATAAATAAACATTCGTTGACCAAAATCTATATCATACTGACTTTGTACTTCTACATGAATTAAAATCCATACTTCTCGATCATCTTTGAGCCATACTTGAAATAGTTTATCGACTAATCTTTTATTGTCTTGGGAATCGGCAGTTATTTTTTGTAATTCTTTATCTAAAGAAATGGGTGGTTTTAACCAGTTGATTAAGTTATATACATCAGGAAAAAAGAAGTGGAGAAATCGGTCAAAATATTCTCCTATAGCTTCTTTCCATGGTTCATCATAGTTAGCTGTTATTTCTGTCATTAATTATCTGTAAATTTCTGTAACCATTGTTGTAAATCTTCCACAGAAGTCATGTCAAATAAATCCTCTGCTAAGGTTTCTAAATCATCGATATTTAACGCTTTTATTTCTAACTGTCAATCTTTATTAATTACTCCTAATTTTCTTTGAATTAAACGAATAATTAATTTCTGATTTTGATTTTTGTGAGTTAAAGTCGGGCAACTCCAGCTTCACGAGCGGCTCTTTGTACGGCGGCAGATACAGTGGTAGCGACTCGATTGTCAAACACGGAGGGAATAATATGCTCTTTATCTAATACATTGGGAGAAACTAAAGAAGCAATCGCTTTAGCGGCTTGAAGATACATTTCAGTAGTTAAAGCCGAAGCACGACAATCTAAAGCACCTCGAAATAAGCCGGGGAAGGCTAAAACGTTGTTGATTTGATTAGCATAATCACTTCTACCTGTGGCAATAACAGCAGCAATATCTTGGATTAATTCGGGTTGAATTTCAGGAATAGGATTAGCCATAGCAAAAATAATCGGATTTTCAGCCATGGTTTTCACCATTTCAGGAGTGAGAATTTTGGGTGCACTAACACCAATAAACACATCTGCATCTATTAACGCATCTTTCAAGAAACCGCCTTTTTCCACTGCAAACAATTGCTTTTCAGACGTTAATTTTGCTCTATCTTTACTTATAATACCCTGCGAGTCACAAAGTGTAACATTATTACAATTAGCTTCATTTAGTAATCTAGCGATGGCTACCCCGGCTGCACCAGCACCATTAATAACGACTTGAATAGTCTCTATTTCTTTTTTAACAACTTTTAAAGCATTAATCAGAGCGGCAACAGTAACAATAGCTGTACCATGTTGATCATCATGAAAAATAGGAATATTTAACTCTTCCTGTAACCTTTTTTCGATTTCAAAACAACGAGGGGCGGCAATATCTTCAAGGTTAACACCACCAAAAACAGGAGCAATATTTTTAACAGTTTGAATAATTTCTTCCACATCCTGAGTGGCTAAACAAATAGGAAAAGCATCAATATCTGCAAATTCTTTGAATAACATGGATTTTCCTTCCATGACGGGTAACGCTGCCCCAGCACCTAAATTACCTAATCCTAATACAGCACTACCATCAGTAACAATGGCAACACTATTACTTTTAATCGTCAAAGAATATAAATTTTCGGGATTTTCATGGATAGCTTTACAAATTCTACCAACTCCGGGAGTATAAGCCATAGCTAAGTCAGAAGAAGAAGTAATGGCAATCCGATTTTGAATATGAATTTTCCCACCTCGATGAATATCAAAAGTGCGATCGCTTACATGAAGAATGTTAACTTCGGCAACGGATTTAATTGCCGCAACAATTTTTTCTGCGTGTTCTGTACTGAAAGCATCAATAGTTAACTCTCTTTTAATCGTTTTCAAATTGCGCTCAATCAGGGATACTTGCCCTAAATTACCACCAACTTCGGCAATAGCTTTGGTTACTTTTGCTAATGTCCCAGCACGGTTCAATAATTCTAAACGAACTGTTAAACTAAAACTAGAATTAGGGGTTAAATCTGTCATAATTTACTACTCTATCTTTATCTCTATAAATATCCCTTGAATTGTATCCTAAAGAATCAATGGCTTTTGATTCTATTTGTTAGGAAACCACTATTTGATTAGATGAGGAGATTAAAAGATTAGAAGATTAAGAGATTAGGAAAGTTACTGGTAAGACGCCTATTTCACAACTATCAATTATTCACTATCCACTATTCTCTATTAAATATATAATATTGTGATTAGGGAAATATAAACAGTAGTTATTATTGAAAACGATCGCAGTGCTAGAAACTATCTTAACATCACATCACCAGACATCATCACTGAAATCAGTATCTCAAGTATCTCATTATCCTCTCGATTTAGCGACACTCAACGAAAATTTAACTTCAGTTAGTGCCTTAGAAATCATCGCATGGGCAAATCAAGAATTTCACAAACATCTAGTAATGAGTACCAGTTTTGGCATTCAAGCGGCGGTAATGTTGCACTTAGTTACTCAGGTTGTGCCGAATATTCCTATCATTTGGATTGATACGGGTTATTTACCCAAAGAAACTTATCTTTTTGCAGAAGAATTAACCCAAAAACTGAATCTTAACTTAAAAGTATATCAATCAGATATTAGTCCTGCCAGAATGGAAGCCATCTATGGTAAACTATGGCAGAAAAAAGATGTTGACTCTCTAAATTTATATGATCGTATCAGGAAAGTAGAGCCAATGCAAAGGGCGTTAAAAGAGTTAGAAGCTAAAGCATGGTTAGCAGGTTTAAGACAAAACCAGACACAATTTCGCCAACAATTGACTTATGTCAATAAACAAGGCGATCAGTATAAAATATTACCTATACTAACATGGAATTCTCGGGATATTTACCAATATTTAACTAAATATGACTTACCCTATCATCCTCATTTTGATCAAGGTTATGTGTCTGTAGGAGATTGGCATTCAAGTAGCCCCCTCACCGCCGATGATGATAATGAAAGAAATACTCGTTTTCATGGAGTTAAACAAGAATGTGGTTTACATTTACCTACCACGGTAGAAGAAGCTCAAAGTTTAGATTCTAGCCAACTTTAATCAAGACGCAAAAAAGGTTATTAACTGACATTACGCATTCATTCATATATACCTAATACTCCCCTAAAAAAAATAGTGAATTTTTTTGATTTTTAAACCTGACAACCAACACCTGATACCTCAAATCAACAATTAATTCTATTTTTCCGTAACATCAGTTATTAAGTTATATTTAAAGTTTTTTGAATAATTGCTTGACATTCAGTGACAGATTGACGTTTTTTCATGGCTTCAACTAAAGCTAAATAAGACTCTTTATTTTTTTCAATCATACTTGTTGCCTGTAGAATAGCCAATCTTTGTTTCACCTGAAAATTAGAATAAGTTAAAGTTAAATTACTATAAATTTCTTGAAACTTTTGTTGATCATCTTGCCCTCCTTCGCTATGATTATAAATCAATTTTTCGGCCGCTATTCCCGCCATTAAAACTACTCCAAAACGTTCGATTATTAAATTAAATTCTTTTAAATCTAGGGATTTTTCTTTTAGAAAACTATCATCAAATATTACGCCTCCAGAGCCTGTATTTTTCTTTTTTATTGCTTCCCATGCACTTAAACTATAATCAATAATAGGTATTTGATATAAATAAGCTGTTAAAAAATGTCCCGCTTCATGATAAATAATTCTTTCTTTTTGTTCTGAAGATGCGAAAATATTTAATAATAAATTAACACCCTGATTCTTCCATGATAAAGTATCAATCGTAATTAGACCTAACATCACAAAAGTTAAACTTGCTGGTATGGCTGGGGATATGTTCAAAAGTGGTCCTAATAATACCGATAATGTTAAAGAAAAAATAGCGATCGCTAAAATATTTAAACCAGTATCTTGCATAAAATAAAATAATTAAAAACTCTTTTTTATCTTTGTTCTCTTTTTCTTTATTTTGCCATGAATTTATCCTAACGACTAGGTAGCAATTCGAGTTAGAATAATTTTGAGATACTATTAATAGTCTATAAAAATATGACCACAGCTACTCAAACCAAGTATGAAGCAATTATTGGTTTAGAAACTCATTGTCAACTTAATACTAATACAAAAATTTTCTGCCATTGTTCCACTAATTTTGATAGTCCTCCTAATACTAACGTGTGTCCTGTGTGTTTAGGACATCCCGGAGTTTTACCTGTATTAAACGAAGAAGTTTTAAACTCAGCCATCAAAGTCGGTTTAGCTATTCAAGGAAAAATCGCTCGTTATAGTAAATTTGATCGAAAACAATATTTTTATCCTGACTTACCAAAAAATTATCAAATATCTCAATATGATTTACCCATTGTTGAACATGGCAAATTAGAAATAGAATTAGTCGATAGTAAAACCAAAGAAGTCAGCAAAAAAACCATCGGTATCACTCGCCTACACATGGAAGAAGATGCAGGAAAATTAGTTCATGCTGGAAGCGATCGACTAGCAGGATCAACCCATTCTTTGATAGACTTTAATCGAACTGGTGTGCCTTTATTAGAAATTGTATCAGAACCCGACCTCAGAAGTGGACAAGAAGCAGCCGAATACGCTCAAGAATTGCGGCGTTTAGTGCGTTATTTAGGCATTAGTGATGGTAATATGCAAGAAGGTTCATTACGTTGTGATGTTAACATTTCCGTGCGTCCTGTTGGTCAAAAAGAATTCGGTGTTAAAGTTGAAATCAAAAATATGAATTCTTTTAGTGCCATTCAAAAAGCCATTGAATATGAAATTGAAAGACAAATAGAAGCCATTGGTAATGGGGAAGCCATTATTCAAGAAACTCGCTTGTGGGAAGAAAGTAAACAGCATACGATTAGCATGAGGGTGAAAGAAGGCTCAAGCGATTACCGTTATTTCCCTGAGCCAGATTTACCCCCTTTAGAAGTCAGTGAAGCACAATTAAAAGCTATACAAAAACTTTTACCTGAATTACCTGCCCAAAAACGTAGTCGTTACGAAGCAAAATTTGGCTTATCTGCTTATGATGCCAGAGTTTTAACCGACGATCGGGATGTTGCACTCTATTTTGAAGCTGTAATTACCGGAGGTGCGAGTATTAAAGCCGCCGCTAATTGGGTAACACAAGATATTGCGGCATACTTAAATAGTAACCCAGAAGTTACCATTAACGATATTGCTTTAAAACCAGAGAATTTAGCAGAGTTAATTACTTTAATTGAAAACGGTACAATTAGCGGTAAAATTGCTAAAGACTTATTACCTGAATTATTAGTTAAAGGCGGATCTCCTAAAGAAATAGTCGAAAGTAAAGGGTTAATTGCTATATCTAATCCTGATGAATTAGCAGAAATTATAGATAAAATTATCGCTGATAATCCTGATAAATTAGAACAATTTAGAGCTGGAAAAACTAAGTTACAGGGATTTTTTGTCGGACAAATTATGAAAGAAACAGGAGGAAAAGCTGATCCTAAATTAGCCAATAAAATCCTTAATGAAAAGTTAAACAACAATTAAAGTAGGTTGGGTTAGTGATAGCGTAGCCCAACAGAAAATAACCTATATTGCGATAACAAATATTTTGTTTCAATTTATCGTGAATGTTGGGTTTTATTTTGTTCAACCCAAGCTACATATATTTTTTTTTGAGGAGAAAAATAGTGTTAATTTGTATGTATTTAACACAATAAAAAAAGTCCCTAGAATTGAAAATTTAAGTGCATAACTTTACTTTTTACGTTCTGGAAAATGGTCAATTTCTGCTGTGCCATAAAATATAAATTCTTTATCTTTAACTCTAGCACGATCAACTCTTAACCTAATACCATCAATAGAAAAATTATCTAAATCGAGTAAATTATTAACATGATCAAGAATCGCTTTTCCTAATATTTGTCCTTCCTCATTTCCCCCATATTGAGGATTAGTAAATTGAATTTTTGTTCTACCTTGTAATTCTAAATCTGCTTTAATATCTATGGTAGTAACTTCTACAGCATCATCTACTTTTATTTGGGATTTAATCCTTAAAGATTTATCATCATTTATTCTCATTTCTGTGTGTTGAAAATAAAGAGATTTTCCTTCAAATTTTAATCTTTGTAACTTGTCGATGATAAAAGGAGTATTAAAAGAAGTGGTTAAATCCTCCTCTGTCAGCACGATTCTCATGGTGGCTTGAGTCGGTTGTCTTAATTTCACTTTACCGCTAAAAATGGCACTAAAATCGATAGAAACTGCTTGGAGATATAATTCCATCGCTTCTAAGCGCAAACCGTTATACATTAACATACCATTACCAACAAAGTCAAAACCATCAACACTTCCTTGTAAAAGTTTAGCGACAGGCTCAACTCTAAGATTCGCTTCTAATTTACCCGTATTTTTAAACAAGGCGGCGATGGCTGTTGTTATTGCTTTACTGACGATTTTATCGCCATTTTGTCCTGAAAAAGGTAAGCTACCAAACACAATTGCTGTCATCGTCCTGATTTACTTTTACAATTACCTATCTTAACATTAAGAAATATTAAAATATGTAAATTAATATTAATAAATTAAGAGAAGCATATAAGTAAATGATATATGAGAATTATTATATTGTTAGAATTACAGTTCTTCTGCTACTCGTAAACCACTCAAGTAAGCACCATGTACTGTAGCAGGATAATCTAAAGAAGTGGCTTCTCCGGCAAAATAGACTTGTTTACCGATGGGTTTACCTAATTCTCGGCGATGTTGAGGAGTTGAACCTATAGCATAATAAGAATAAGAACCAAACGTAAATTGATCACTATTCCACCTTGTTAACTGATAATCTTGGGGGTTAGGTATAGAGTTACCAAAAATACTCCGTAAAGTTTTCATGGCATCTTCCACAATTTTTTCATCTTTCCAAAATTCAATCTGATTACCAAATTTACCGGCATTAAATCCTAATAAAATTGGAATTTTGAGTGCTGATTCTAAATTTACCCATTCACTCCATTGTCCTTTTTTTGGGGAAATACGTTCAATCCAATCATAATTTTTTGTCCAAAATCGTGAAGGAAAACGTAAATATAATTTATTTAAAATTCCCATGCCTAAAGAGTTAATTGCTTTAATTTTATTAGTGGGCAAAGAAGGTGAAAATTTAACAATATTTTTTTGTAAAACTCCCAAAGGTAAAGTCACAATTACTGCATTAGCCTTAAAATTACCTTGATTAGTTTTGATATTTACTCCTTGAGAATCATATCTTATTTCTTGGACAAGATGATTGAGTTTAATATTTAAACCCTTTGCCAGATAGTCAGTAACAACGTTATAACCATTTATAAATAGTAAATGATTTCCGTCAAATTCTTTTCCTTCATCAAAATATTGAGCTGAAAGTTTAGATGTATCTGCGGCATATTCATGCTCAATGATGGTATTTAGTAAATACTCTAAATCAATGCGATCGATTTCCGATAAATTTTGCCAATTTAATTCTTTTTCTAATGCCTGTTGTAAAGAAATCGGTTGTGAATAATTATCTTGTATCTTAAGTATTATTTTTTCTAACTTACTTTGTAATTTGTCTAATTTATTGTCTCGTACTTCTGTGATAACTTTACCATTGGTATCATAAACGATTGCATTATTATAAGTGGTAGGAAATAATTTGGCGTTAGCAGATTTAGCTAATTTAGTAATGGGGTTGCCTTCCTTGCCGTGAATCCATGAAGCACCCATATCTACAGGAGCATCTTTCCATTTTTTACTTGTCCACAAACGTCCACCGATACGATTTCTACCTTCTAATAAGATTACTTCAAAACCTTTATTTTGTAAAGAACGAGCGGCAGTTAATCCAGCAATTCCTGCACCGATGATAATAACCTTTTTTTTGGTTTTAATTTGATTACTTATTGCTGATTTTTGACTACTTAAAGTTGCTGCTAAAACAAGAGTAGTTAAATATAAAAAATAGCGACGATTCATGATAAAAAAAATCATTCAAAAATTATTCAGCAATATGATGTTTAAAAAAGGATAAAAATAATTCATCAATTACCCCTACTGTTAATTTTAAGTCTTCCTTGGTAGTATAGCGATCGAAACTAAAACGAATACCTTTTAACGCTTCTGTAGGAGAATAACCCATAGCTAATAAAACAGGAGAAGGTAAAGATTTACCACTATTACAAGCAGAACCAGCACTTATAGCAATACCTTTTAAACTTAAGTCTCTGACGATTTTTCGCCCAGTTATTTCTTTGTCAGGATAATTAATGAGAAAACCGGCGTGGTGGGGTAAACGATGATATTTATCACCAGTTAAGGATAAATGAGGGTATTTTGATAACATTAAGTCGATAAAATAGTCTCTTAATCCTATTAATCTCAAGGTTTCTGATTCTATTTCTTTTTGTGCTAAATGGGCGGCTAATCCTAGAGAAGCAATGGCAGGTAGTGATGGTGTACCTCCTCGTAATCCGTTTTCTTGTCCTCCTCCATGACAAAGGGGATTTAATGAGATGCCTTTTTTTAAATATAACGCCCCAGCACCTTGAATACTATAAAATTTATGTCCTGAAAGAGATAATAAATCAACTCCTAAATTCTCAACATCCACTGGTAAATGTCCGACAACCTGTACTGCGTCAGTATGAAATAAGGCTTGACTATGATTTTTGGTGATATTTACTAATTCTTTTATCGGTTGAATTGTACCAACTTCACTTTGTCCATAAATAATAGATACTAAGACTGTATTCTCCTGTAAAATGTTTTTTAAGTCTTCGGGATTAACCCTTCCTTGTCGATTTACAGGTAATTTTGTTACTTGCCAACCTTTTTTCTCTAAAAATTCCACAGGACGAGCGATGGCCGAATGTTCTACACTAGAGATAATGAGATGTTGTGGCTGATGATAATGAGAAGTTATGCCAAAAATCGCTAAATTATCAGCTTCTGTACCTCCAGAAGTAAAAATGATATTATCAGGGGAGGAAGCGTTAAGTAAATCTGCTACTTGCCATCTCGCCTTTTCTAAAATCAGAGCCGCTCTTTCCCCCCAAGAGTGTAAACTGGAAGGATTACCCCAACCATCCCTTAGAATTTTAGTCACTAATTCGATAACTTCCAAACGAGGTGCAGTGGTAGCACTAGAATCAAGATAAATTGACATTCTTTAACAGTTATTTAACTTTTTTCATTATATCTTCAAAATTTTTCATTCTTCATTCCTCATCCCCTAATTCCTAATTATCGTTGATGCCATTGCCAAGCATGACTAATAATCGTCTCAATATCCGGATATTGGGGTTG
>NZ_VRZC01000104.1 GCF_016743215.1 Geminocystis sp. GBBB08 | reverse complement strand
TACCATTCCTTGTAAACGTTTATGTGTTAATGAGGAACAAAGTTTAGAAGAAAATGACGAAGAAGATTCCATCGTAGAAATTCAAAAAGAAAGGAATAAAACTTCAGAAATAGAGCCTATCGTAGCTTGAATTTAATTAAATTATAATCATTCGCTTATTATTATTATTTTAATATACTTTATTTGAAATAAATAATTAATCTAAAAAATACTATTTAAAATAAAATTTTTGGGGAAATTTCCCCTTTGTTTGTCTAAGAAAATGACTAAACATACTAATAAATTAATAAAAATAAGTAAATTTTTAAGTAAATATTTAAGACATACGCCTTTTGAAATTGGATTAAATATAGATAATCAAGGTTGGGTTAACATTGATGAATTATTATTTATCTGTGAGAAAAATGATTTTCCCATAACAAAATTAGAATTAATAGAAGTCGTCAAGTCTAATGAAAAAAAAAGATTTAGTTTTGATGAAACAGGAACAAAAATTAGAGCCAATCAAGGACATAGTATTAAGATTGACTTGAATTTAATTCCAAAAACTCCCCCTCTTATTCTTTATCATGGTACAACAAGACAATTTGTTAATTCTATTCTTGATCAAGGTTTATTAAAAATGTCTCGTCATCATGTACATTTATCAACAGATTTAGAAACGGCCAAAAAAGTAGGACAAAGAAAAGGAGAACCAATTATATTGATCATTAATAGTCAATTAATGCAGAAAAATGGTTTTATTTTTTATTGTTCTGATAATGAAGTTTGGTTGGTAGATTTTGTACCTAGGGAATATTTAACTATCTTTTCATAATCTTTTCATTTTTGCTATAATAATTCTATATCCACCCTTAGGGTTTATAGATTTATGACTAATTCTGATTGTCTCAAGGTTGAAAATTTAACTGTCAATTATCGTCAAGTTGAGGCTTTAAGAAATATAACTTTTCATGTTGCACCAAAACGGGTTACAGGAATTATTGGTCCTAATGGCGCGGGAAAAAGTACTATGATTAAAGCGATGTTAGGCTTGATCCCTTATCAATTTGGCTCAATTCTTTTCCATAGTCAACCTCTTATTCAACAACGGCAATATATTGCTTATGTGCCACAGCGATCGCAAATTGATTGGACTTATCCGGCTACGGTATGGGATGTTGTGATGATGGGTAGAGTCAAAAAAACTGGATGGTTAAAGCCGTTTTCCGTGATGAGCCGTGTTATTGCTAAAAATACTTTAGAAAAAGTAGGAATGTCTGATTTTTGCCATCGCCCCATAGGAGAATTATCCGGAGGGCAACAACAAAGAGTCTTTTTAGCTAGATCTTTAGCACAAGAAGCTGATATATTCTTTTTTGATGAACCTTTTGCAGGAGTAGATCAAAAAACAGAGGCAATCATTTTTAATATTTTTCGAGAATTAGCCAATCAAGGTAAAATTGTGGTAGTAGTAAATCATGATTTAGGGGAGTCTATTAATAATTTTGACGATCTGATTTTACTCAATAAAACTTTAATTGCTTGGGGAAATAAAGAAGAAGTTTTACAAGAAGAAAATTTATATAATGCCTATAGTGGGAAAGTCTCTTTTTTCTCCCATAATTCCAAATTCGTTGCTTGAGAAAATCTTATACTTAATTCAATTATTATTAAATAATGCTAAATGTTTTAATTGAACCATTACAATATGGTTTTATGCAAAGATCTTTATTCATGGCTATCGTTGTTGGTATCATTTGTGCAGTGGTTGGCAGTTATTTAATGGTACAAAGATTAGCTTTATTAGGCGATGCTATTAGTCATTCTGTTTTACCCGGATTAGCCATCGCTTTTATCTTAGATATTAATATTTTTATCGGTGCTTTTATCGCTGGATTAATTAGTACTGTTTGTATTAATATTATTAGAAATAACTCAAAAATTAAAGAAGATGCGGCTATGGGTATTGTTTTTTCTGCTTTTTTTGCTTTAGGAATAACCTTAATTACCGTAGTTCAAAAAGAGAATAAAATTGACTTAAATCATTTCCTTTTTGGTAATATTTTAGGGGTTAGTTTCTCAGAAGTAAGAGATACTCTTTTCATCGCCTCGTTTGTTTTATTAATTGTCTTCTTTTTTTACAAAGAATTATTATTTTATACCTTTGACAAATTAGGTGCAGAATCTGTCGGTTTACCCGTTAATTTACTCGATACAGGGTTAATGATTTTAATTGGTTTAACCATTGTTGCTAGTTTAAAAGCTGTGGGAGTTATTTTGGTTTTATCATTATTAATTACTCCACCTTCTACCGCTTATTTATTAGTAAATCGTTTAAATCAAGTTATGTTAGTCGGTGTTTTTGTAGGCGTTATTTCTAGTATTAGCGGAATGTATTTAAGTTATTATTTTAATTTACCTTCAGGACCTGCTATTGTGTTAGTTGCAACTACTTTATTTATTTTAAGTTTTTTATTTAGTCCAAGTCAAGGTTTAATTACTGGTTATTTTCGCTTAAAATTTAACCAATAAAATCTTTTTTTGACAATTTAAGGAGATATGTTAAGTTTAAGAGTTTTTGCCAATTGTGTTAGTAAATATAATTGTTGATTCGGATTTAAAGTAAAAGTTACTTCTAATTTTGCGTCATTATTTCTCAACAGAATAAGATGATTTTTCTCGTCAGCATTACTAACTATTTCTACTTCTTTTAAGGAGATAGTTTGATATTGAATTGTCTGTATAGTAAAACGAATAACAGTATTAGATTGAGATTGTAGATAAATGTCTAATTGTTGATTATTAGTATCTAATTCTATTTTTTTTGCGGTGTAACCAAATTCTTTTTCTTCATCTTTTTTCTTTCCATAGACTGTTATGCCTCTTATCTGTGGAGATTCCAGTATAAATTCTTCGTCAAATCTCTGGAGTTTCCAATCAATATCATTAAGATTCCCTGTTTCTGGAATTAATCTTTGAGCTAATTTTACCTTAATTTTATCTAAATTTGACCACCATTGGCTGATAAATTGTAAATTATTGACGTTATCATTATTAATAGTGTCGCTATTTTTTTCCCAAGTTATTATCTTGCTCATTTTTTTTGTTACTTTTTTTATTGTTCAATATTTTTTCAATTTTTTCCGCTTTATTCCTAATTTCTAATTAATTAGCCTCCGCCGACAATTGTCACTACTTCTAGGCGATCGCCATTTTTAATCATAGTAGTTTCCCAATATTGTCTGTGTAAAATTTCACCATTATATTCTAAGGCGATAAGACGAGAATTAAAACCGAGAGAAGTTAAGAGTAAAGGTAAAGATAAATTATCATCACAGGTATGAGATTCACCATTAATGGTAATTGTAACACTTCTTTTATTCTTAAAAAGTTTAAAAATTATTTCAAAGTCTATTAACTATTTCCTAATTCTTGAGATTTTTTATAAGCAGTAGTTACAGCAGAAATAATTGCACTACGAAAGCCATATTTTTCTAATTGTGCTACTCCTGCTATAGTTGTACCACCCGGACTTGTAACTTGATCTTTTAATAAAGCTGGGTGTAAATTCTCTTGTTTGACTAATTGTGCAGTACCTAAAACTGTTTGTGTTGCTAATTCTAAAGCGATCGCTCGAGGTAAACCAGAAGCTACCCCACCATCAGCTAAAGCCTCAATCATCAAAGCGACAAAGGCAGGACCAGATCCAGACAACCCAGTTACAGCATCCATTAAATATTCTGGTACTTCAATCACAGAGCCGATGGCAGCAAAAATAGAGAGCGTAACCTTTAATTGAGACTCAGAAACGAAGTTATTAGGGCTAACAGCCGTCATTCCTTCTCCTACAATGGCGGGGGTATTAGGCATCACCCTAACGATGGGAAAATCAGCAAATCCTTGGGTTAATTTAGCTAAAGAAACACCGGCTAAAATTGAGATAATTAAGGGCTTTTTTAGGCCCAAATTTAAAGTTAAATCGGTGATAACTGTAGAGAAAATTTGCGGTTTAATCGCTAAAATTATTATTTCAGAATTGTCTAAAATTTCTTGATTTTTTTCTGTGGTAATAACGGAGTATTTTTCTTGCAAAAACTGACGACGATCAACCGAAGGTTCACTTATAAAAACTTGTGAAGGAGTATAAATATTGTTTTTAATTAAGCGAGAAATAATCGCTTCTGCCATTACGCAACCGCCAATAACACCTAGTTTAAAAGACATTTTATAATAAAGAATAAATAATGAACAATAAAAAGCTAATTAAAGGTAAAGAATACTTTTTCAGTTAACCCTAATTATTATAGATTTTCTATGTTAATAGTACCATTTTCACTAATCCATGCTAAGGATAAAATCCCTTCATTTTTAGCATAATTTTTGATTTCTTCTGGTGTACGAGATTCTAAATCAATTTCTACTTTGACAATTTTTTCGCTATTTTTTCTGAGTTTTTGGGCATAATTGAAAGCCTGTTTAACCGCAGAAGATGATTCTGGAATCACAAGCCAATCACTGGGAGGAGTTATTTTTGGTAAATTTGGACTATTTAATAGACAACTATGTAAATCTTCAATATTAAAAGAAAAACCGATACCTGGATAAATTTGCTTTTGGGGATGATAAAGACTTAAAAGTTGATTATAACGTCCGCCTTGTCCTAAAACATAAGATTTATTTTCAGTTATACTCACCGCTTCAAATACAATTCCTGTATAATAATTAAAAGTTTGAATTAAACTCAAATCTAAAGTTATCGGTAAAATTTTTTCACTGTTATAATTAACTAATTCGATTAATGATTGAAGATGATTAACTGATTTTTTACCGTTGTCATCTAACTCTAACTTAGTTACTTTTTCTAAAACTTCTAAAGGATTTCCTCTTAAATCAAATACTAATAAAGCTCTATTTTTTAACTCTGATTCTAAAGGTAAATTTTCTAAAGTAACTCTATCTAAATTAGCGATACAATTTAAAATATCTGACTGTAAATGATCAGGAAAAACCGTTAATAAAGAACGAGTTAAACCTGCATCCCCCAACAGTAATTGCCAAGATTCTACTCCTAAATATTCTAAACAATCAGTTAATAATAAGAGAGTTTCGGCATCAGCTAAAACGCCATCGGTAAATAATAACTCGACACCAGCTTGATAAAATTCTAATTGTCGTCCATGATGTCCTTGAGGAGGATTACGAAAAACATTGGCACGATAACAAAGTCGTTGAATAGTTTTCGTTGTCAGTCGATTAACCGCCGCCCGTGCAATAGAAGCAGTTAATTCTGGGCGTAATCCTAACCGCCCTTCACCAATATTTTGTAGTTGGATTACTGTTGATGGTTGAATTGCCCCTCCTGCCATAAGAGTATCAACCCATTCAATGGTAGATGTAACAATTCTTTTATATCCCCAACGTTGAAAAACTTCCTGTAAACGATCATTTATCCAACTTTTTTGTGCTACTTCTAAGGGTAATAAATCTCTTGCTCCTGCTGGTGCTTGGTGAATCATACTCTGATGGTGATTAGGTTATTTTTCACTGGTTATCTAGGTTGATCCTACCATAAAGGAATACCAAAAATTTTTGGTGCTTCTTTTTTACCGTCTTTTTTAACATCTTTTGATTTATCTTTCGATTTCTCAGGAGATTTAACAGCTTTAGCATCTTTTCCCGATTTTACAGGTGCTTTACTCCCCCCAGATTTATCTTTTTTCTCCGTGTCTTTTAATTCTTGCTGGGCTTGTTTAGCGATGGGATTATTTCCATCTAGTACCATAGCTTTGTTAATATGGATACGACCGTAAGTAAGATTATTTTGTTTGACATACATAGAACCGAGTAAAGCATGGGCAGTACTACTATTGGAGTCAATTTTTACTGCTTCTCGTAAATCAATAATACCTTGTTCATAATTACCATTTTCTGCGTGTTGTTTTGCACTATTAATTAATTTATCTAAACGAGACACCGTTGGCTTTTTAGGCGTTTCATTTTGAATGGAATTATTAAGATTAGGTTCAGAAGTATTAATATTACCTGAAGATTGAGAAATGCTACCTTCCCCAATACTGATTTCTGATTGACGAGAAACTCCCATTACTTTATTATACTCAATATTTTTCTCTGACATTAAATAAACCATATTTAGCTCACTCATTAAAGCTATTTTAATATGTACTTTTTCTAAGTCTTGATATTGTTCAGGAGCTAATTTTTCAATTAATTCATGATAAAGTTTATTAGTATTTTTTTCTTCTTGTAAAAGTTTTTTGGCACTTTCACTTCCAATTGTAATTTTATAAGATTCAGTTGCTAATCTTCGCCCAATTTCTGACATAATCAATTCAGATTCTTTCTTCAATTTTTCTTTAGATAAATTCTCATAGGCGGGATTAACTAACTTAGAAAGAATACTACTAGCTCTTTGTTTTTCTGCTTCTGTTTTTGCTTGGTTGGTATCAGGATGGAGTTGATAAGCAATTTTTAAATAACGTAGGCGAATGTCTTTTACATTAGCATCAATAGGTACTCCTAAAATAGCATAATAATCTTTAACATCGTATTTGAATAAACCATGTTTAAGATCAGAAATCATCATAATATTGCTCCTATAATTATTGAAAATTAACTATTAATAATAAAGTAAAAAAATAATTTCAGATCCTAAATTTAATGAAATTAATTGACATTCCACCACCCAAAAGCTGGACCGATAAATCTAATTATTACCCATGTACCTGTTAATAACCCAATGCCTATCCATGCACCACGAGTAGTTAATTTATAAGCGTCATCCGCTTGTTTTTTTGTCAACGGCAACCACGAGACAAAACGTTCTTCTTTACCGTATTGTTCTCCTAATGTTTCTTTTCTTCTTTTCGATTCACCCATGTTTTTTTGTAAGTAATAATAAAAAAATTTAATTGTAATTCCTAATTCCTTATTTCTAATTCTTAATCATTTAACGCCCAATTTACAAGAGTTCGTACCGCAAAACCAGTACCACCTTCGTTATCTATAGCAGTGGGTTTTTCTGCCCATACTGGTCCTGCAATGTCTAAGTGTACCCAAGGAGTATCTTTAACAAATTGTTGTAAAAATAAAGCCGCCGTAATTGAGCCTCCGGCACGACTCCCCGTATTTTTCATGTCGGCGATCGATGACTTCATCTGGTCAAAATATTTACTTTCTAAAGGCATTTGCCAGAATTTTTCTCCTGCGGTTTGCGCACAAGTTTGTAATTGGGTAGCTAACAGATTATCTGTTGTCCATAATCCGGCGATGTCATTGCCTAATGCTACAATACAAGCTCCCGTTAAAGTAGCTAAATCTACTATAGCATCTACTCCCAATTTATCAGCATAAACTAAGGCATCTGCTAAAGTTAAACGCCCTTCAGCATCGGTGTTATTAACTTCGATAGTTTTGCCATTAGATGCAGTTAAAATATCCCCAGGGTGCATTGCTTTACCACTAATCATATTTTCTGTCACGGCACTGATAAAGTGAATCTCTACATTAGGTTTTAACTGTGCTATAGACTTAGCCGCCCCAAAAGTAGCAGCAGCACCTCCCATATCCATTTTCATGGTTTCAATACCACTACCGCTAACTTTTAAGTTTAAACCCCCTGAATCGAAGGTTAAACCTTTACCGACAATCGCTAATTTACGTTTAGGAGTGCCTTGAGGTTTATAGACAAGATGGAGGAATTTTGGCGGTAAATCCGAGGCTTTGGCTACCCCTAAAAATGCTCCCATACCTAATCTTTCGCAGTCTTCTTGTTCTAAAATAGTTAACTCTAAACCGTATTCTGTGGCTATTTGTTCAACTGTTTCCGTCATGGTTATGGGATTAATGGCGTTGGCAGGGGCGTTGACTAATTCTCGGGCTAAAATGACTCCTGATGTGATTTTTTTTGCAGTGTCAATTGCTTTATTATCAGCGGGTAAGTCTAATAATTCGATAGTTTCAATCCTGATTTTAGTGTCTTCTGGATCAGATTTAAAACGTTTATCTTCATGTAAAGCTAGAATAACTCCTTCACTAATGACTTGGGCTAGTATCTCATTTTCATAGTCATTGCTGTTAAGAGCGATAGCTAATGTCTTGATTTTAGCTTGTTTAGCCACTCTAGCGATACTTCCTCCAGCCCGACGAAAAGAATCTAAGGTTAAATCTTCTAGTTTTCCTAAACCGACTAAAATAATTTTGCGTAAAGAGTTTTTGCCACCTACACGGGCGATGGCAGTAGTACCAACTTTACCAGTAAATTCAGTTTCATTAATTAATTCGCTAATGGTATCACCTAATTTTTGATCTAATTGTTTTAATTCTTCACTAAGTTCGACATTATCCGCTAAAAAACCTAAAGCTAAAGCGCCACCACTCCAATCTAATTTACTAATATTACTAATTTTTATTTCCATTGTCTAATCAAAATAATGTGATTATTTTTTGTTATATGTCTTAATTTTACTAATTTTTGGTAACTTTTCCTGTTTTTGTGAGTCTTTTCTTTAGCTATAAAAACTTACTCTCGTTATGGATTTAATAATTTTAGGCATAAAATCTCTTAAATTAGAATTAAATCTCAACGATATTTACCAACAAGTTAAATTTGAGTAATATGAGTAAGGAAATGTCACAGTAATTTTATGAAAACCGACAAATTATTTTATAGTCTTTTTCTGTCTCAACCTTCATTAATCAACGAATTAATACCAACAATTCCTGCCGATTGCGAATTTAGTTACAGTGCACCAGTAATTAAAGATACAGAATTTCGTTTAGATGGACTATTAACGCCATTATCGGATAATCCCAATTTACCATTAATCTTTTTAGAAGCCCAAATGCAAAAAGATACAAAATTTTATGGTCGATATTTTGCAGAAACTTTCTTGTACCTTTATCAATATGAGGTAAAAAGACCTTGGAATGGGTTACTAATTCTACAAAATCGCAGTAATGATTTAGGTTCAGATATTCCCTATGAAACCCTCTTAAATAGTAACATAACAAGATTATACTTAGAAGATTTATTGTCCTTACAAGATTTGAGTCCCAATTTAGCTTTATTAAAGTTAATAGTAGTGCAAGAATCTGAAGCTGTAAATTTAGCTCAATCAGTTTTAAATAGTACCTCAACAGAACAAGAATTTCAGAGACGATTAAATTTGATCGAAGCTATACTAGATAGCAAATTCCCCCAATTAAGCAATGAGGAGATATTAACTATGTTAGATTTAAAAACTGCAAAGATGCCTTCAGAACCTCGATTATATAAGGAAGTAGTGAGATTCTGGAAAGAACAAGGCTTACAAGAAGGCTTACAAGAAGGTCGTCAAGAAGGCTTACAAGAAGGTCGTCAAGAAGGCTTACAAGAAGGTCGTCAAGAAGGCTTACAAGAAGGTGAAATTCAATTACTGATTCGACAGTTAACTCGTCGTTGTGGTACTTTATCTGATGAAGTACAAGGTAAAATTCGGACTCTCTCTATTTTAGAATTAGAATCTTTAGGAGAAGCCTTATTAGATTTTCAGGGGATAATTGACTTAGAAAATTGGTTTAACGAAAATAACAAAAACTAATCTCAGACTTGATGGAGGACAAATCAATTTATTGATCTCGTAATATCAAAAAGTGCGATCAAAATCCTTAAATTAAATTAAGAACAATATTAGCAGACGTTATGGATGAAGGATTACCCGATAACGTCTCATTTAATAGGTTTTAAGTGGGTGAGTTTTAAAATAAAGTTACCATTCCCCGTTGCACCAAAAGCTTTTACCCTAATGAAATATTTTCCTGTCTCAACAATGCGCGTAAATAAAAGAGAATTACTTTCACTATCAGGACTATCATCATTTTCTGCTATAGTTGAACCATCTTCACTGATCAACATCACAACTGTATCAAAATCATCAGAGGTTAAATCTATGGCAATTTGATCTCCTTTTTGAAGATTGATGACATAATCTCTAGCAAAACCCCCTTCTCCAGTGGGAATATCATTAGTGGTGAGTTTATCTGTAATGGGTTGATTTTCTTGTATTGGTATGGGATTATATATTTTTGATTGGGCAAAAGCTGATAAAGTTAATAAATGAGAAGGAATGGTGAGGAAACAGGCATAACAAAAAACAAGATTAATTTTATTCATTATTGAGTAAATGTTGAGTATAAACAACCTTTATTTTAATTGTATTAATTTTTGGGAAAATAACTGATGACTTATTAATTATTACTTAGTTAAAAATCCCAGTCATCATCTTCATCAAAATCATTATAAATTTCTTTGTCTTTATTCTCAGAAGCAGGAGCAATAATTCTATAAGGTGCATCATATACTCTTTCTTGATAATTTTGATTAGGATTCTTCGGTGATGATTGTTTTTTTTGATTAGGTTTAAATGTAGATGATTTGGGCTTAATTTCAGTTTTTTCTCCTGATTGATAAGAATAAATAGAGGCTTCTCTAGGTTTTAAAAAGGTTTCTAAAGGTATATCTTCTGATACAGGAGTATTCAATTCTTTTTCCAGTATGATGTCAGGAGTAGTTATTAATTCTTTTTCTAATGGTGTATTTAGATCAATGTTATTTGAATAATTTACTTGTTTTTTTTCCTCTAAAATTTGATTATCTTTCTCTATATTTTCTGGAATATCATCAAAATCTAAATCATTATCAAACTCATTAAATTGATTATTTTTTTTAATATTTTCATTAGACATCGGCGGTTGATAAACTGCTTTTTTTTCTGTGATAGGTTTAGCTGTAAATGATGGTGGTGAAGGAGGAGGATTATTAGATATATTGTTAGAAGAAAATGATTGATTTGACTTTGTTTTTGGAATGAGATTATTACTTAAAATTTGAATTATTAAACTTGATAACATTCCCATAAATAATGCAAATAAAAGCCATAAAGATAAAGGTAAACTCAGAGAATTAAATCCTAAAAATACTAATGATATAGGTTGTAAATTTTGAATAAATAATAAGATAATTATTATAACAATAATAAAAAATATTAAGGTTTTAAATCCCATTTTCATTTACTCCTATGTTTGAAAATTAACAATTTATTTCCTTGAATCAAATTCATATTTTTAATATACTTTCAGTAATTTATTACTTTTTATTTTTACCTGATAATGATTGTTAAGCTATAAATAATTTTTAATTTTGAAAAGAGGTGATAAAATTACATAATAATCAATTATAATCTTATAACATAAATGTCTTTTTTACCTAAATATCGACCTGAAAAATTATCCTTAGGGTTTTTAGAACAAGAAGTCTTAGAAATTATTTGGGATTTAGGTTCTGCTAGTGCCAAGGATGTTCATGAAAGAATTTTAGCAGATCCTGAGCGAGAATTAGCTTATGCTTCAGTTATGACGGTTTTACAACGATTGACAAAGAAGGGTTGGTTAAAATATGTGAAGAAAAGTCGTGCTTTTTACTGGTATCCTCTCATTTCCCGTGAACAAGCACAAGCGATTCAATCCTATGAACAATTAAATAATTTTTTGGCAGTTAGTAACCCTGATGTGGTAGCTTCTTTTGCTGATAGTTTAGATACCGCTAGTGTACAACAAATTCAAGCTATTGCTGATCGTTTAAGTCAAATTCGTCAACAAAGGGAGGAGAATAATTAAAATGCACTTTATCTTTATTTTTTCTGCTTTATTTATTGCTTATAGTATTCGATTAATTAGTCAACTAAAAGGGATCAAATATCAAAAAAATTGGGGTTTATCTTTATTTTTATTTGGTTTTCCTCCTTTACTTTTATTGATGACTTGTGTTACGGTTTTTTTCATGGGTTATCATGGAGAAATGTGGGGGATAAAAGCTAGTAAATTTAGTTATTATTTATCAGTATCTTTTTTAGTTTTTGCTTTATTTACCTTAATTAAAATAACATGGGATCTGCAAAAATTATTCTTATTAATCAGAAAATATCCTTTACAAAATATCGGCGGAAAAAACATTAAAATTTTACAAACTTCTTTTCCCTATGCTGCTCAAGTAGGCTTTTGGCGATCGCAATTGGTAATGAGTAGCGGACTAATAAAACTGCTATCTAAAGAACATTTAAATGCCGTAATTGCCCATGAATCTGCTCACGAAATTCATAAAGATACCTTCTTTTTCTTTTGGTTATCCTATTTAGAAAGATTAACGTTTTGGCTACCAAATAACGAAAATTTGTGGAGTAATTTACTTCTTTTAAGAGAATTAAGAGCTGATAATACCGCAGCGAAAACTGTAGATTATTTATTAATTGCTGAGGCATTATTAACCGTCACCACAGCCACTATCAATGCACCAAAACCATTAACATTTAACTTAGAATGCCCTTTTACTAATTGTCGTTTAGAGGAAAGAATCGAAAATTTATTAGATAATTCCTTTCGTTATTCTAAATTTAATTGGCAAGAAATACTTTGGTTAATTTTAATCTTTATTCCTTGGATATTTTTCCCTTTTCATAATCCTTGTTCATAATTGATATTTTCTGATGAACTTTTAAAATTAATCTACGTCTAAGGAACTAACGTTAAAATTAATTTTATTTTAGTATATTATGTCTGCACCAACTCGTTATTTTTTAATTATTCCCACTCTAATTACCTTAATTTTGAATCCTTTTGCTCCAGCTATCGCTTCTGATACCATTGTTTTAAAATATAGTATGTTGCGGCAGTCTATTCCGGTTGCTGATTTAAGTATTTTTTGTGAGACAGGAGAGACTTCTTCAGCTTTAAGTTATTTTTTGAGGTTAGCAAACCAAAAACCGGAAAATGTCAAAAATACTCTTTGTCGAAAAATTCCAGTGAATGGAGTTATGTTGTCAAAAATGTTGAATAGCCCTTTTGGTGAGTTTATTTTAGATGGTTTTTCCGAAGTGATTACTACTCCTACAGAGAAAGCCAGTCGAGAATCTTTACGAGGTGCGGTGGTAACATCAGCATTAGAAAATAACGATGTTAGTATTATGGAGGTAGCCGAAAATTATCCTACCACAGAAGTTCATCTTAACGGCGATCGCTTAATGGAAATTTACAAAAAAATAGAAGGAATTTTAGGTAGTATTCCTTTATTATAGTAAATTATAAAAGGTGTTAGGTTTTAGGTATTAGGCATTAGGTTAAATACGGAAGAATTAAGGTTTTGGGGGATAGTATAATAAAGAATATATCAAAAATAAAATAAAGAAATGCGGAGTTTTTGATGAAACAAGAGGTTTAAACCCCTTGCTAAAAGTGTGAAATTTTGATCAATTTCTGATGAATTCAGCACGGCAGGTGATTATTTAAAACCTAATACCTAACAACTAATACCTAATACCTTTAATGTCCACTATTTTGCTTTGCGTAACGTCAGTTATATAAGAAAAAGGCTTCTGGACTAGGGAGGCGATCGCACAGCACAACTTCGGGATCGCCCCTTCAAAATTCTTTTAATCTGAATCTAATTCTCTTAAAATTAGTTTTCTTTAAGCTCTAAAAAAGCCTTTAAACTTCTCTCTTTAATGCTCTCCTCAACTATGGGAAAAGTGCTTAAAATATGCTTAAATTCCACCTCATTTAAACCATATAAATGGGCTACCATACCATCAACTTCAGCGCGTAAAATTTCCCTTTCTTCCTTATCCGTTACTCCGTTTTGATGACTTTCTAAACCAATTTCTTGAGCTAATTCATCATATTCAGGAGAAGTACAAATTAACTTACCTGCCTTTTCTACTATGTCTTGAAAGTATAAATCACCCTCTGTTAATCTTGGTATTGGTGTTTGATAAATATAGAACCTATTTGATATTTACATCTGTAACCGAAATAACAAAAGGTTTTGATGAGATTAAAGCATTTATTCTCAAATCATTACTATGTAATTCTTCTAAAAAAGATACCAAATGGGTTCTATAA
>NZ_VRZC01000103.1 GCF_016743215.1 Geminocystis sp. GBBB08 | reverse complement strand
GTTCAAATATTTTCAGTATTATTAATGGGAGGTAAAATTACTCTTCTTCAAGATATAACTGAATTAAATAAATTAAGTGAAAAACAACAATTCACGATTTTAATAACTACCCCAAGTATTTTAGAAAATTATCTTAAGATTTTTAATTTACCCGATTCTTTAAAGGTTTTAGGCACAACAGGGGAGTTAATGAGTCAGAGTCTTTCTCGTAAAATATTTAAAGAATATACTCATCTTAAAAAGTGTATTATTTATGGACCAACTGAAGCATCTATTTTTTCCACTACTTATCAATACTAAGATTTAATTGCTTTCACAAAATATAATTCCCAATTCATATAACATTTGTTATTGTTGACGAAATAACCTAAATAATGATCAATACCTTTTTCAATTTGTTGATCATTAGCTTTATCTAAACCAAAAAGTAACTTACAGAAATCTATCATATTAGAAAAAGACTCAAAATACCAATAATAATTAATAACAGAATCATAAATAACATTAAATTTTATATTTTCTAATTCCAGCTTAATTTTTTCCGTTAAAAAACTACCTTCATGCCCCATAGAATTATTTTTATCTACAAAAATATTTAAAAAATTAGCCACTTTTGAGCCTTCTAAAACATCTCCGATGCAAAATATACTATCGTTTTTTAAAAGACGATATATTTCTTGATAAAAGGAAATTTTATCTTCAATGTGATGCAATGCTGCTAAACTTAAAACACGATCTATACTATTACTATTTAAGGGAATATTATTAAAATTGTTACAGATTAAAATATTATTATTAGTATCAATTTGAGAATGATTAATAAATTGCTTAGAAGTTTCTGTAGAAAATATTGTGAGATTATGATCAATAAAATTACTAATGTAACATCCTCCTGATGGTATGTCTAAAAGTAAGTGATTGTTTTGTAAATCTAATAATTTAATCGCATTTTGAAACTCATCTTTTCTAGCTGAAGGATATTTGATCATTGCTTGATGATAATTCATACCACGTTGATCAAAAATATTTTGATAATTTTTAAACATAAATGTTTTTAAATTAAATACAAAACAAGTCAACGATTTCCTATTATAATGTTTGAAAAAGTTGAATAACTGTTTAAATCGCTAAATTCTCTTTGAAAAATAGGACTTCAATTTTTTGTTGCATCTTATAATAATAGGAAAAGTTATATACAACAAAATAACAAAATTAGATATTATTAATCAATGTCATCTATTATCGGTCGCCCCATTTCTAATACACAAATATATATATTAGATAATTATTTACAACCTTTACCAGTGGGAATTATTGGTGAAATTTATATCGGAGGGGTTGGAGTAGCAAGAGGTTATTTAAACTTGCCAGAATTAACAGCTGAAAAATTTATACCTAATCCTTTTGGAGAAGGAAAGTTATATAAAACAGGAGATTTAGCCCGTTATTTACCTGATGGAAATATAGATTTTATTGGGCGTGTTGATAACCAAGTCAAAATTAGAGGGTTTCGCATTGAATTAGCAGAAATTGAAATAATTTTACATCGACATCCTGATATAAAAGAATGTTTGGTAATAGTTAAAGAAAATTCTGATGGTGATAAATATTTAAGTGCTTATATAATTACAAAAAAAGAAATATCTATAGCAGAAATTAGAGAATTTTTACTGACAAAGTTACCCAATTATATGATTCCAAATAGCTTTGTTTTTTTAGATAAATTTCCTTTAACGCCTAATGGTAAAATGGATCATAAAGCATTACCAGAACCATATTTTTCTACTTCGTTTCAACATCAATATTTACCACCTCAAAATGAAAGAGAATTTCAATTGACTCAAATATGGGAAAATGTTTTACAAATTCATCCTATTGGTATTAAAGATAATTTTTTTGATTTAGGAGGCCACTCTCTTTTAGCTGTACGTTTAGTCAGTGAAATTGAAACAATTTATCAGAAAAAACTTCCCTTAGCCACTCTTTTTCAAGCTCCAACCATCGAACAATTAGCAAAAATACTTCAAGAAAATAATTATAACCATCATTGGCAATCGCTAGTAGCCATTCAACCCAAAGGCTCAAAACTACCTTTATTTTGTTGTCATGGTGTTGATGGAAATGTAATGTTTTTCCGTAATTTAGCGATTCATTTAGGAGATAATCAACCCGTATATGGATTACAAGCCAAAGGTTTAGACAGGAAAGAAAATCCTTTAACCAGTATCAAAGAGATGGCAGAAAACTATATCGAAGAAATGCGTATTCTACAACCAAAAGGACCTTATTTTTTGACAGGTTTTTGTTATGGAGGAATTATTGCTTTAGAAATAGCACAACAATTGTTAAACCAAGGAGAAAAAGTCGCATTTTTAGGTTTATTAAATGTCTTAGGACCTAAGATAAAAGAGAGTAAAAAAAATTTGTTAAAAAGACATTGGCAAAAATTTTCAACCTTAAATATTAAAGAAAGAATAAAATATATAAAAAGGAGAATAAGATGGAGAATAAAAATGATACATTTAAGAAATAAATCATTAATAACTGAAGAACAAAGAGAAGATGCACCAGAAAAAATGTTATATGAAAATATAATGAAAGCTATTACCATAGCCATAAAAAATTATAAAATTGAACCTTATCAGGGTGTAATAACCTTAATTAATACAGAAATGGATTTAGTCAAAATGAATTCAGATTCTCAAAGAGGTTGGGGAGAAATAGCTTTAGAAGGACTGGAAATGTATGATATACCTGGAGACCATAATGATATGTTAAAAGAACCTTATGTTAAACTTTTAGCAGAAAAATTAAAGATTTGTTTGAAAGAATCTGAGTTTAAATTTTGATCGCCATATTAAAGATAAAGCGGTTTTCAGCTGCTATACAATGATTAACTAATCTAATTTTATTAATAGCCATCGCCCAGAAATAAATTGGATCGCTGATAAGCTTCAGACGCATCTAATTGATTGGTGAAGATAGGCAACGGGGCAATGATACTCAATTTCTTCGTTCTAAATTCTAAATTCTAAAAATATGTTTTGGCGTAAATTTTCTCAAGATAAAATGGCGATCGCTGGGTTATTAACATTAATTTTAATTATCGTTAGCATTCTCTTTGTACCAATTATTTATCAAACTCCCATTGACAAAATTGACTTTTCTCAATCCACTTTACCCCCGAGTTGGCAACATCCTTTTGGTACTAATGATCTAGGTCAAGATCAATTAGCAAGGGCATTATTTGGTGGGAGAATTTCTTTAACGGTAGGTATTGCGGCGATGATAGTTGCTATTGTCATCGGTACAATTATCGGGGCGATCGCTGGTTATTATGGTGGTACAATGGATAATATATTGATGAGATTGACTGACATATTTTTATCTTTACCACAATTACCAGTTTTATTATTAGTGGTTTATTTATTTCGAGATACTGTTAAATCAATTTTTGGTGCAGAATTGGGAATTTTTTTTCTGGTAGTTTTAGTTATTGGTTTTTTAAATTGGATGTCAGTGGCAAGATTAGTCAGAGGCTCATTTTTACAACTAAAAGAAAGGGAATTTATCAGTGCGGCTAAAAGTTTAGGAGCAAATTCAGGGCGCATTATCATAGTGCATATTTTACCTAACGTCATCAATGTAATTATTGTAGCAGCAACTTTATCGGTTGGTAACGCCATTATTGTTGAATCAACCCTCAGTTTTTTAGGGTTAGGATTTCCCCCAGATATTCCTACATGGGGAAGAATGTTATATGATGCTCAAAATTATCTCACCTCTGCCCCTTATATGGCTATATTTCCGGGGTTAGCCATATTTTTTACGGTTTTAAGTATCAATTACATTGGCGATGGATTCAAAGAAAGTAATCGGTAATCGGTAATGGGTTTTAAAGTGATGATTAATCAATCAACTTTGGAAAAATATTTACAATGAGATATAGATAATTTACTCTCAACGGTTAACGATAACTTTCAGAAAAATAAAGATAAAATGATTAATAGACAATGGTGGGTAGAAAAATGGCTAGGATTACTTGATTCTTATCATTTCAAAAAAAGATTAGAAAGAGCTCGTAATTATTCCAGAGAAGGGAATGTATTAAGTATCGAGTTTAAACAATCCCAACTAGTCGCACAAGTGCAAGGCACTGAAGAAAAACCTTATAAGGTAACATTGGGGTTAGATGCTTTTACTGATGAGGATTGGGGATATGTGATTATGAGTATGTCAGAAAAGGCGATTTTAGCGGCACAATTATTAGTGGGAGAAATGCCCTCAGAAATCGAACAAATTTTTATCAAAAATGGTTTAAGTTTATTCCCTTTTAATTTAACTGATGTCAAATCTCGTTGTACTTGTCCGGATAAAGCTAATCCTTGTAAACATATTGGTGCAGTTTATTATCAATTAGCTGATCGTTTTAGTGAAGATCCTTTTATTATATTTCAGTTGCGTGGTAGAAGCAAAGAGCAAATTTTAGAAGCGTTGCGGGTTTCTCGTAGTCATCAATTATCAGGGAAAACTTTACAGCCAGAAATGTTAGGAAAAATTAAGTCAATTCCCAAGCGGAAACATCATACGAATAAAACGACTGCACCTTTGACCATTGATAACTTTTGGGAATACGAGGAGGCTTTGGATTCTTCTCTGGTGGTAATTATGCTTCCAACAGAAAATAAAACTATTCTTGATGTACTAGGTGATATTCCTTTACCTTATAATGATTCTCAAACGGTAATGCAGTATTTAAGCCAAGTTTACCATACTGTACCATTAAAGGCTGTGGCCATCGCCCAGTAATTTTTTTGACTAGGAATTTAGAATGAGGAATTTAGAATGAGGAATTACGGGTGCAGATTTTTGTTTTACCACTAATCACTATCAATTATTCATTGTTTATTATCTATATCTAACACCTAAAACCTAATCCTATTTTAATTAATTTTATTGAAAAATGACAGAATCTAAACTATCTTTTATTCGGGAAGATTTACTCAATTTATTAGCCTATATACCTACCCCCATTAGTGAAAATCAGAAACAGCTTACAAGATTAGATGCTAACGAAAGTCCTTATAATTTACCATCTGAATTAAAAGTAAAATTAGCTTTATTTTATGAGCAAGAAATCGAAACTAATCGTTATCCTGATGGTAGTCATTTTAAATTAAAAAATTTAATTACTGAGTATGTTAACGAATCGATAAATATCGCCAATAATCGTATTAATTATAGTCAAATTTCTGTTGGGAATGGTTCAGATGAATTAATTCGCTCTATTTTAATTGCTACTTGTTTGAATAATCAAGGTTCAATTTTAGTAGCTAATCCTACTTTTTCAATGTATGAAATTTTAGCTCAAAGTTTAGGCATTATCACCCATACAATTAATCGTAATGAGAATAGTTTTAGTTGGGCTTTAGACGCAACAAATAAATTAATTTATGACTCTAATAAAAATGTGAAAGTTATTTTTATGGTGCATCCTAATTCACCTACTGCAAACTGTTTAACGGCGACGGAAATTGAATGGTTAAAAAATTTACCTTCAAATATTTTAGTCGTTATTGATGAGGCTTATTACGAATTTAGTCAACAAACTTTAGTCTCAGAATTACCTAATCATCCCAATTGGTTAATTTTACGCACTTTTTCTAAGGCTTTTAGATTAGCCGCTCATCGTGTGGGATATGCCATCGCCCATGAGGATATAATTAAAGTATTAGAGAAAATCCGCCTACCTTATAATTTACCGACATTTTCTCAATTAGCATCTGAGTTGGTGTTAGAAAATCGAGAGATAATCTTACCTGCCGTCAAGGAATTAATGATAGAAAAAGAAAGAGTATATCAAGAGTTAGTTAAAAATCCTTTATTAAAAGTGTGGCATAGTGACGCTAATTTTATTTATCTGCGATTAAGGAAAAATCCTAGTCAAGAAAATCATCATGCCATTATGAAACAATTAAAACAAGAGAAAATTATAATTAGGCACACTGGGGGAGGTTTAAGAATCTCTATTGGTACAATAACCGAAAATAATTATCTATTAGAAATACTTAGGAAGGAAATAATTGGAGTTCGGATTAAGATGTAAATAGTTTCTTATCAGAAATAAGGTTGTTGATGATAAACCATTGACCATTTAAGCATTGAATAATATCTATTTAAAACTGAATAACTATTGGTATTTTTCTATAAACTTTAGTTAATGTGCCCTAACCAATAATTTACAGCGCTTTTCAAATTGGTAAACTACACCCCGATTTTGCGATGCACACTCCACCCTACATTTATAATAAAATTTTGTGGTTCATTGATCTAAAAACGGCTGTATGATATATATAGGTGCAAGATCTAAATCAAAGATAAATACAACTCTTTTTAAATCAAGTAATTCGATTAAGTGGTGCATCACATTAATTTCACTTTCTTTTTTATTTTCCATCATTTGTACTTCACACTTAATTCCTCATTTCTAATGAATGATTAATAGGTTGTTTGATGAGAATATGGTAACGATAAAAATTTAAGGCTTCAAATAATAATCCAGCGATGGCACAAGTAATCGCAATAGTTAAAAGACCGATACTACCAGAACCTTCTCCAAAGACTGCTAAAAAATTCCATATTTGTTCATAAATGTTTTCACTCCATAGATTAATCATCGGTAAATGGGAGAGAATAGCCATCAAAGCTAAAATGAAAGTACAAAAAATAATCGGAGTAGCAAAACTAACAAGGGTAGTTAATGATAATGAGAAAAAGAAAGATAACCAGATATTCATTGCTTTTACTCCTCAACAGGAGTTTTAAGAGGAAAGTTAAAAAACTTTAATGGTCATGGGATTTTATTTTTTCTAACTACCTTTAGGGTAAAACTAAAATCTTTAATTGTCATTATTTTGTCAAGAATCTTAAAAAAACATTAAAAAACTTGTTTTATTTACTTTAATGGTGTATATAAAAATTAATTTTTCTTTACAAAATATTATAATTATTGATTAGACTCAAGATCTTGCACCAAAAAAAATTAAGATGAAAGTCAGTGGCTGAAAAGGTTAGTGTAAGGTATTTTTAGAAGGTTCTCTTATTATTTGAGAGAACAATAATCAAATAGTGTACCGTCAGTTATCTTATTGGCAAGGTTAACCAAAAGATTAGAAGATAATTTAGGTTTAGCAGAAGAAGCGGCTCAATGGGCGGTAGAATACTGGGCATTTGCTTTGGGGGTGACAGAAGAAGAAACAGATATTGAGCCTTTATCTCCACCGCCCCCAGTACCTACCTACCTGAGTATCCTCCAGAAAGGGTGACAGAAGAAAAATTAGATGCAAATACTTACTTTAATCGTGGAAATTACTATCTCAATCGGAAAGAATATGAAAAGGCGATCGCCGATTTTAATAAAGCTATTGAATTAGATCCTAATTATAAATTCCACATATTTCAAGAGAATACTGAAGCCAACACGACATAATCATGAATTAACTATGAAACTTATTGATTACTAATACACTAAAAAGATATGTTAATAACATCAAAACCTTTATTTTTTAGTATTTCTCCTAGTCTTAAGAGTCATCAGAGTCTCAAGCGTCTCCCTAATCGATAGACATTTTGAGCAAACCCTAATTACTAATTCCTATGGGTAATTTCCCTTAGTTTATCCGCCGAGATATGCCTCTAAAACTTTCTCATTGCCTTGTATTTGCTGTGGAGTGCCATCAGCTAAATTTGAGCCTTCTGCTAATACCCACACATGACTACAAAGAGACATAATCACGTCCATATTATGTTCAATAATGAGAAAAGAAATACCTTGTTTATTCCAGTTGATAATATGTTCACAAATTTGATTAATTAAAGTAGGGTTAACCCCCGCTGCCGGTTCATCAAGTAAAATTAACTTGGGATTAGTCATCAGAGTTCTTGCCATTTCTAAAAGTTTACGTTGTCCACCAGATAAAGCACCAGCGTAATCATGAGCTTTTGCAGATAATCCCACGGATTCTAAAATAGCCATAGCTTTTTCCTTATTTTCTTTCTCTTCCTGACGAATTTTAGCTTGTTTCCATATCACTGAGAAGATAGATTCTCCTGTCTGATTTTGAGTGCCTAATAACATATTTTCTAAAACTGTTAAACGAGATAACACTCTAGCTACTTGAAAAGTACGAATAAAACCTTTTCGGGCAATTTGATAAGGTGGTTTATCTTGAATAGGTTTACCTTCAAATAAAATTTCTCCGGTATCAGCTTTTAAAAAATTAGATAAGAGATTGAATAAAGTACTTTTTCCCGCTCCATTCGGACCAATTAAACCGGTAATACTGTTTTGCTTAACGTCAATACTGGCATTATTTACGGCTTTTAAGCCACCAAAACTTTTCGATAAATTAAGGGCGGTGAGAATCGAATTAGAGGATTGAGATTGATGATTTTGCTCCATTGTTCTGACAAAATTTTGAGAGGAAAAGATTATGATACTTTGTGTGGTTTTTTATTGTCTCACAGAATTTATGGAAAAATAAAATCAAATATTTCTCAAAAAAAAGGTTAAAATGATAGTGGATATTGATTATGTATAAAATTAACTTATTATTTTAGTGGCACAATGATGCTGTTAACTATTATCATTTATCATTAGATTTAGTAGTATTTAAAGATTAACCATAAAGGGATCAAGATTTGTGTTATATCTGGCAGAAGTAAAAGTTCAAAATAGAGGATTTGTTGGTGGCTACAAAACAGAGCTAAAATTGTTGGCTTCCCAAGCAATTGATCAAACTTGGAATACTGTAGCGGGGGAAGAAATTGTTTCCACAGATGCTATTAGTGATCAAACGGGAAAAGGTACTCTTTATATTGTAAATTTAGATAATAATAAACAACTTCAAGGTACTCCTGAGTTAGCTGGAACTCGTGTGGTAAATTATTTACGTCATTTTTCTCGCACCCTTGAAAAATCTAAATCTCAGGAGGAAGAGATTGAAGAATGGAAAACTTCTTTAAGATTACAAGGAGAAGAAATTAGTCGTCGTCAAGCGGAGATAGATGAACAAGAACAAATATTACAACAGCAAAAACAGGAATTTGCTAAGTTAGAAGAAGAAAAAAACAAACTCCATGGGGCTTGGGAACAGTTAAGATTAGAACAACAAAAAGTTAATGAAAATCAAGCTAATCAAGGAGAAATTAAAGGTAAACTACAAAATTTACTGGAGGTGGTAGGAGATACCAGTTTCAATCCTGAAAATTTAGATCAAGCTCTTTCTGGTGTTAAGACTCAACAAAATTTGTTAGATGATTATTGGCAACAATTGGAATCTCAAAAGGCTAGTTTAAATCAAAAACAACAGGAATTTGATCACAAAAAGCATCATTTTGAGCAACGCCGTCAAGAGTTAGAGTTTTTAGAACAGAACTTACAAAAAGCAATATCAGGGTTACAGTCTGATGAGATATTATTACAACAAAAAGAAGAGTCTCTCAAACAATTAAATTTATATTTAGAAAGTTTTACCCGTTTAGATATAGAAATTTCACTTTTAAATGATGATAGCGATGATATAGAAATTGATTTTAATGCTTTAGAAACTATGTCTTTAGGAGATTTAGAACAAAGAGTAAATAATCTTCAGCAAGAAACCGCTAAATTAGTTAATTTTGTGAATTTGCAAGAAGAAGAATTAACTTTACAAAGTGATGAAGTAAAAAATATTCAGATTAAACTTATTCAAGCCAATGAGTTTGATAAATTTGCGATCGAATCAGAATTGGCTGAGGCTCAAGAAGCGATGAAAATGTTAAATAAGACATTAGTTGGACAAAGAGTTAATCTGAAAAAACAACAAAAAATGCTCAATCAACATCTGAAGATTTTTAGTCGCCGTAAAGGGATTATTGATCTTGATTTTGCTGATACCATTAATCTTCGCCCTGTGCTAGATGAAGTTGAAACTCAGCTAACTCTTCTTGAACAACAACGAGATAAACTCCATGGTGAAATTAATCATTTACGTCATAGTAATAGTCAAATTGAACAAACTATTAATCATGAAAAACAAAAATATCAGCAACAACAAGTTCAACTAAAAGAAGAAGAAGAAAATTGGCTACAATCCTATCAAGATTTTACCAAAACTCAAATACAGATTAGTCTTTTAGAACAAGCGTTACATCCTATTCAAGAACAATTAAACCATATTCGGAATAACTTACAAGCCTTAGAGCAATCAACTCAAAAATTCAATTATGTTTTTAATGAGTTGCAATCAATATTTTAATTTGGCTTTCTATAATTTTGTGAATTTAATTCCTACCTTTTTATTTATTTTTCTATTGACAATTAATCCTTTGGTTATAACTACTGCTATAGCTGAAACTTTTAATGTCACGGAAAAAAGTCAAGAATTGGATTTAGATCCTTCTATTATTGAGAATAGTCCAGTTATTCAAAAATGGATACAAGAAATTCCTGATGTTTCTTCTCAAATTCTTCATGAACCAAGTTTTCGTACTCGATACCGTTTTGGTTATAGTCAATTTCCTTCTAATAATAATTCTGGGGGAATTTTTGTAGGTGTTGAAGATATTTTTATTGGCAATACTTCTTTGACTTTTAGTGCTAACTATAACAGTGATTTAAGTAATAGTTCTAATCCTCAAAATAATCGTTTATCTGTGGGGGCAAATGTACAATATTATGTTTTACCTTTAGGAAATTATGTTAATTTTGCACCAATGGTAGGGTATAAATATATCGAGACTAACGATTACAACACTGGGGGGATAAATGTGGGGTTAAAAATGGCTTTTGCTCTTTCTCCTAATGGTGCAGCAGATATATTTTTTACTCAAAGTTTTGTCTCTCCCTCTAGTAATAATGAGGTTGGCGTTACACAAATCAATGTCGGTTATGCCATAACTAAAAATTTACGTTTATCTACAGAAATTGGTTGGCAAAATTCTATTAAACAAAAGGATTCTCAAGTCAGTATTGGTTTTGAGTGGATGCCCTAAGGCGGAAGTAATCTGTAAGAATTATGCCATAGGCATCTTATTTCTAATGTTTAATTCTTGATTTTTCTTCTTCATTCCTAATGATTCATTATTCATGGTTAATTGTTATATGATTTGGTTAGGTGTTGATCCCGGATTGGCGATCGTTGGTTGGGCTATATTAAAAGGAGATGAAACAAAAACTCCTGAAATTATTGAATATGGTATTATTGAAACTGATAAAAATATGTCCACTGGTGAGAGATTATTGGAATTAGACGCAGATTTTACGAGTATAATGATCGAATTTAAACCAGATAATGTTGCTATGGAAATGCCCTTTTTTAGTCGGCAAATAAAGTCAGCAGGAAAGGTTTTACAGGCTTTAGGAGTGATTAATTTGGTGTGTTATCGTGAAGCTCAAATTGTCCCTGTTTTTTTACATCAAGCTAGTTGGAAGGCTCATCTAGGTAATGGTAGAGCGACGAAGGATGAAGTAGCCCAAATGTTACAACAAATTTTTGATTTACCTGATTTACCCATTGATGATAGTGTAGATGCCATCGCCATTGCCTATGCGGGAGCTTGTGGTTTAAGAAATTCCATTAATTAGGAATGAAGAATATTTAGCCCTCTTTTGTCAGTTTCCGATTTTAACTATTATTAAATATTTTCAAACAGCTTGATAACTAAAGATTAAAGCATACTACAGAGTCAAATTTACTAATTTAAAGTTTCGATTTATTTCATATTATTAAATATGACCTCGATCTATTGATCTGCAACAGTTGCAGAATCTATAAATTGCAAGTGTTTGCGGAGTTTGACAAAAGAGGGTTAGACACGAGTGCAAAATAAAAATTAAAATTTATTTTAGATGGGAAACTATCAATTTTAATAACTATAGCAATCCTATGGTAGATTTTTAGAGGTGTTAGCGATCAGCTTTCAGTGGTTAGCGATCAGCTTTCAGTGGTTAGCGATCAGCTTTGACGGTATAGTAAGATTTACAGATTTATTTTTTAATCTTTAATTCTTCACGAATGATTTACGATTGCTATATTGCTAGAAGAATTTAGAGTTAGGAAACTGACCCATTGCCCATTGCATCGTTGCCCATTGCCGTGACTTGTGCAACCAGTCTATATCAATCGCCTTGAAATAAATTTAACTGAAAGTCAATCATCTTACTTATTACCCATTACTCAGATTATGATTCTTGATATTCGGAATTTACAAGTAATTTTCACCAATGATGAGGGTGAAGCTATCATCGCTGTCGATAATATCAGTATATCCCTAGAAAAAGGTGAAATTTTGGGTATTGTCGGAGAATCAGGTTCGGGAAAATCTGTTACATCCCTTGGCATTATGGGTTTATTACCGTCTTCAGGAAAAATTAGTGGCGGTGAAATTTATTTTCAAGATAATCAAGAAAATTCTCCGGTTGATCTAATTTCTCTGTCAAAGGAGGCAAAAAGACACTACCGTGGTGGTAAAATAGCCATGATCTTTCAAGAACCGATGAGTTCACTCAATCCAGTTTATAATATTGGTTTTCAGATTACTGAAGCGATCTGTTTGCATCAAAATATCTCCGAATTAGAAGCAAAAAAAAGAGCGATTAATTTATTGCAGGAAGTAAAATTATTACCGAAGGATGAAGAGTTAATCATTGAATTTTTACAACAAAATACCCTTAATAATCCTTCCGATAAAGATATTCAATCTTATCTTAACCAACGCAAACAAGCTATTTTAAAACGTTTTCCCCATGAAATGAGTGGTGGACAATTACAAAGAGTCATGATTGCCATCGCCATTTCTTGCCAACCGAGTATTTTAATTGCTGATGAACCTACTACAGCCTTGGATGTAACGGTACAAGCTACTATTTTAGAATTATTAAAAGAATTGTGTCGTAGTAGGCAAATGTCACTTATTTTCATCACCCATGACTTAGGGGTAGTTGCAAATATCGCTGATAGTTTAGCGGTAATGTATCAAGGGAAAATAGTTGAATATGGTAAGACAACAGAAATTCTTTTTAATCCGACTCAAGCCTATACTAAAGGTTTACTGGCTTGTCGTCCTCGTTTAGATGAAACCCGTAATTATTTGCCTACTGTTGCCGATTTTATGGCAGATAATCAAGAAACCATCGCCGCCCCCTCTTTTACAGTAAATTTAAGGGAAATAAAGCTCAATAAACCCTTGCTGACGGTGGAAAATTTAAAGGTTGGATTTCCCAAAAAAGGATTATTACCTTGGCAGAAAGAATATTTTTGGGCAGTGAATAATGTCAGTTTTCAATTATTTTCGGGAGAAACTTTGGGCTTAGTGGGTGAATCAGGATGCGGAAAATCAACTTTAGCTCGTACTATTTTGCGGTTAATTCCCACTTATGAAGGCAAAATCGAGTTTTTAGGACAAGATTTAACTAAATTAGCTACCCGAAGTAAACATTTAAGGCAATTACGGCGAGAAATGCAAATTGTTTTTCAAAATCCTTATAATTCTCTTAATCCTCGTATTAGTATTGGTAACACAATTATTGAGCCGATGATCATTCATGGTATGGGAGGAAATAACAATAAACGACAAGAAAGAGTCAGATATTTACTTGATAGAGTGGGCTTGAATCCTAATTGGTTTAACCGTTATCCTCACGAATTATCAGGGGGGCAACGTCAGAGAGTTTGTATTGCGAGGGCATTGGCTTTAAATCCCCAATTAATTATCTGTGATGAATCGGTATCGGCGTTGGATGTATCTATTCAAGCTCAAGTATTAAATTTACTCAAAGAATTACAAGCAGAATTTGGCTTAACTTATATTTTCATTTCTCATGATTTAAGTGTTGTCAAATTTATGAGCGATCGTATAATGGTTATGAATCAAGGTAAAATTGAGGAAATGTCCACA
>NZ_VRZC01000102.1 GCF_016743215.1 Geminocystis sp. GBBB08 | reverse complement strand
GATGTAAGAATTTGGTCAAAAATTTTGAAAGAACATTATTTAATTCCACACAAAAGATGAAATTATGTTTTATCCGACTAATGTTGAAAAGACTAGCAGTTTCCTAAGATACCAAATGGGTTCTATAGAGGCAATGTAAAGGTTAGGGGTTTAAACTCCCCTTGTTACCTATTCTTACCCATTGTTATCATAGCTTTGAGAAAAATAAAGGGCATCGATTAATTTTAGTCACTCACTTATTTTAAATATACAATTTATCTCATTAAGACCATAAAAATTAATCAAAAAGAGAAAATAACATTTCGGCTTCTACAGTTAATTGCCCGTCAACGAAACCTTGCCCTTGCATTTTAGCAATACGATTACGCTTAAAAGAAAGTAACTCTACTGTCATAATTAACTGATCACCGGGGATAACAGGGCGACGAAAACGAGCTTTATCTATTCCTGCATAGGCAAAAAATTTACCTTTCATACCCGGTAATAAAGTTAAAATAACTCCTCCGACTTGTGCCATTGCTTCTAATTGTAAAACTCCGGGCATGATTGGTTTACCCGGAATATGTCCTTGAAAAAAAGGTTCGTTAATGGTAACGTTTTTGATACCAGTAATTTTTTTCGCTTCAGTGTAATCAATTATGCGATCGACTAAAGCAAAAGGATAACGATGGGGTAATAATTCTTGAATTTCTGTGACAGAGAAGGTTGTCGGCGTATTTTCTAAATCTTGTGCTTTTTCTGCTATTTGTTCCATTGATAATGATTTCCTGAAGACGCTTGTCAATGAGCCTTAATTAGAATATCACGAACCAGTAAAATAACTTTAGCTTAAGGGAAAAATTCTCCCTCAACTATTTGAAGTCTTAAATTATTTCAACAAAAATATTGTCAAAAAAAGTATTAGTAGCATTGCCCATAATTTCTACAGTGATTTACTGGTTTAAAAAGTCCTGTGATAAAGTATTGTAAATAACTTCCCTATTAACTACTATTCACTATTACTTTGTAGAAGTTGAACAATATTAAACCCCTACCTACTATTAACTATTAAAACCAGTCATCATCGTCTTCCCAACCATTTTCATAAGGAATATCCCGTTTCTTGCCCACACTGTAACGCTTCTTGTCACGAGGAGAATTGCGATCGCCTTCAGGAGAATAATCTTCATAACGGCTAGAAGATTGAGAACGAGACGAAGTTGGTTGCGAACCTCTAGGATTTCTAGATGTAGATAAACCACTGCTACCATAACCATAATTATTGTTATTATCATAATCCCTAATGTCTCGACTGTCTCGACTAGGAGAAACCCTAGCACCGTATAAAGTGGTATCGGGATTGCGATAAACAGCACCCCTATCTCTAGGGTTATAATCGTCTTCATCGCCTACAAAAGTACGTTTAATCGACTCAAAGAATCCTTCTTCTTGATCATTATATTGTAGTCTGACTTCTCGATTAAGTTCATAAAGAACATCTTGCAAATCAGCTTGACTTCTGTCTAAACGGCGATCATCATTTTTTTGTAAACTGTCGAGAATTTCACTACAAAGATTTTCCACATCTCGGCGATAAGGATTAGTAAATTGACTACCAAAATCGAGGGTAACTTCCCTTAAACGACGTTGTGCTTGATCAGTCAAAGCCTTTGCTGCATTACGTTTTTCAACTCTATCTCGTCTTTCCCTATCTTCCCTAGCAAATTCTTGGGCTTCAGTCATCATGCGATCAATTTCCGATTGTGATAAAGTAGAAGCACCTTGTACAATAATTCGTTGTTCTCTCCCCGTAGTTTTATCCCTAGCAATAACTTGCAAAATACCGTTAGCATCAATATCAAAAGATACTTGAATTTGTGGTACACCCCTAGGAGCTGGAGGAATACCTGTTAACTTAAAACGCCCTAGAGACTTATTATCTTCTGCCATTTCTCGTTCTCCTTGAACTACATGAATTTCAACAGAAGTTTGATTATTTTCGGAAGTAGAAAAAACATCTGATCGTCTTACAGGTATTGTAGTATTTCTCGGTAAAAGTTTTTTTGTAACACCGCCAATAGTTTCGACACCGATAGATAAAGGGGTCACATCAAGAAGTAAAATATCTTTAACCTCCCCAGATAAAATTCCAGCTTGAATTGCCGCTCCTACGGCTACAACCTCATCAGGGTTAACATTTTGATTAGGCTCAATATCGATAAAACTACGAACCAACTCTTGTACCATCGGAATCCGAGTTGAACCACCAACTAATACAACCTCATCTATCTGCACGGGGCTTAAACCTGCATCTTTCAAAGCCCGTTGAATGGGGCGGCGTAACCGAGAGACTAAATCTCCTGATAACTCTTCAAATTTAGCACGACTGATACTTGTTTCAATATGTTTAGGCCCATCTTCAGTGGCTGTAATAAAAGGTAAATTAATTTCAGTATTACTAACACCGGATAACTCAATTTTGGCTTTTTCGGCTGCTTCCGTTAACCTTTGTAATGATTGTCTATCTCGTCTTAAATCTACTCCTTCTGTTTCCAAAAATGCTTCAGCGAGATAATCGACAATGCGCTTATCAAAATCATTGCCTCCTAATTGAGTATCACCGCTAGTGGCTTTAACTTCTAAAACACCGTCACCAACTTCGAGGATAGAAACATCAAAAGTGCCTCCTCCCAAATCAAAAACCAAAATTTTCTCACTGCGTTTTTTTTCTAAACCATAGGCTAAAGAGGCTGCCGTAGGCTCATTTACAACTCTTAACCCTTCTAAACCTGCTATTTTCCCAGCATTTTGTGTGGCTTGACGTTGAGCATCATTGAAGTATGCTGGTACAGTAATTACAGCTCCCGTAACTTCTTCCCCTAAATATCTCTCAGCTTCTTCGGCTAATTTGCGTAAAATCATTGCGGAAATTTCTTCAGAAGCAAATTCTTTTTTCAGACGAGGGCAACGAATTTTAATATTATCAACTTCATCCCTACGAATAGTATAAGGCACACGCTTTGATTCTTCATTCAACTCTGAATATTGTCGCCCCATGAAACGCTTAATACCATAATAAGTATTTTGAGGATTTAAAACCCCTTGTCGCCGTGCCATTTGCCCGATAACCAATTCACCATCTTTATTAAAACCTACCACAGAGGGAGTGGTGCGACTGCCTTCGGAGTTGGGAATAACAAGAGGTTTTCCCCCTTCCATAACTGCTACCACTGAGTTAGTTGTGCCTAAATCTATACCAACGACTCTACCCATTATTGCTAATTTCTCCAGTTTTTCTCGTTATTTGCCCTCAAGGTTATTTTTCATTTTACTATAATACTTACCTATTTTTTGATTAAAATTTACTAAAACTGCGGGTTTTTTGCCTAATGTATTATGTTAAAACCCTTTATTTTATAGCTTTCTGATTGCCAATAGCAAACCATAATTATAAAAATTGCGAGATAAATCCCTTACCACGAGGTTATTTTAAAATTTTGTCCCGAAAATCTATTCTAAATTTTGAACTTTTTTTTCGATTTCTTCAAAAGTCTGTAATAGTAATCTTTGAGCTTGAAGTTTCCATCCTGTTTGTTGAATTTTTATCGCAATTGGTAAAGCAATAGCTGGGGCTAAAAAATCTAAATATTGTTGAGAAGAAATACCTAATAATAAACCTAAACCTGCTATACCCCAAAAAGGTAAAGCAAAAGTTTGACGCTCTTTTTCTAGTTTTTTTGCCCAAAATCCTTGAGGCATTTTTGCTAATAATTCTTCCTTTAATTTTTCTTGTTCTTTTAAGGTTAAAGCAATTCCAATTTTTTGTCGTAATTTTTCAATTTTTCTAGCGTCAGTGCTATATTGTGTTAGTTCATCTTCTGCCATTAAAATTAAATTATTTAGTGTTAGTGCCATATAATAATAGTTGATTTTAAAATAATAGTTAATTTATCTAATTTATCAGCTCAAGTGTTTAGTTAAATTTATTGAAGGTTGTTTATTCGATCTTAATTAATTTCAGAGAGAGTTTTAGTAGTAATGCCATCTTTAATTTATTCTCATAGTCATCGTCTTTAAAATTTAAGATTTAATGATAAACATTTTACAAATTTTTTTTAAATTAATAATTATTTTATGTTTAAAAACATCCTTTTCATTATAACCGTATTTGCTACTTTTTTATTAAATGTTTTTCCTGTGAATAGTGAAACTTTAGATCAAAGAATAACACAATACCCCCATTGGAATCATCAGCTTTCTTTACCAACTCCCACCAAAGAATTAATTTTTCCCTCATGGTTTGAAGGTAGGTGGAATGTCACTAGCACTTTAAAAGAACAAATTGCACCATTATCACCTAAATTTAAAACTCCTGGTTTTGATATTAATACAGAATATATTGATAAAGATATTGATTTTCAAGTCCAATTTATTCCTACTATTATCACTCCCAAAAATAATAATTTTATTCCGACTATTATTAATCAAAAGGAGGTTATTATTCCTGATCGATATTTTAATGGATTCTCGATCGCCAAAGCATATTTAGGAGATGAAAATGTAGAAAATGTTTTGATTAATAAGCACAATTCAACAGAACAAATAACTAAATTTAGAGGAGACAATCAGTTAGTTTCTACAGTAATAGGGAGACAACAAGAAACAGTTTCAGAACAAGATTTTATTAGTAGTGAAATAACTAGACAATTTTTTCGTCGTCCTAATAGTATTTACTTGAATCTAGTGGAAACTACTACTAAATATCATCTAGTCAATGAAAATTATATTCAAGGAAAACAAGTTACTGCTATTTATTTATCACCAAAAGATCCTGATTATTTTTTAGCCTTGAATAAACCCGTTGCTCTTTATTATTACAATCTAAATTTACATAAAATTATAAATTATTAATGTTAGTTTTGATCAAAAATACCTCTAAAAAATTAATTCAATTCCTAATGGCTAATTACTAATCATGGTTTTTATATTGATAAACCTAATTTTAAGCCAAGAATGGCATGAACAACCATAATAAATAAAGCAATACTACCAATATAGGCGTGCATAGTGCGTAAACCTTCTTTCTCTCCTCCGAATCCTGTCACCGAAATTAAGCCATTTAAACCTAATAAACCGATAACTGTTGAACCCGTCCAAAAATGATAACTTTCAAATATTGGTTGACCTTGCATAATTAACGATAACACACCGCCACTATATCCTAAAGTAATAAATAAGAATAAAAATGGAGCTAATTTGCGATGATCTAATTTATTGCTTTGTTTAACTTCTTTATCTTCAGAAATGCGACTACGCCAACCAGTGATACCGACAAAACTACCCATAGCAAAAATAACAATACTCATGAAAAAGGGATGCCCCCAATGAACAATTGGTTCAGGTGTATTAAATCCTGAAAATATATCCGCAACGGGTTGCAAAATTTCTCTGATGGTTTCTTTCATAAATCTTAACTATTTTTAATAAAACTTAATGCCATGATTTAGTAATAGTATAGCAACCCGATTAACTCAATGAAAAAAGTTGTTATTTTTGGAGTTGAGTGTGCTATCATGATTACGCCAATATAAATAACCCAAAGCCGATAAAATCAAAAGAGCTTAAACCTAATCAGTATTGTGTAGGGTTATATTTATCTAAACTAATGTATCAAAGGAGTATCACATTAAACAATGTTTGTTTTAACTGGTTATGAATATTTTTTAGGTTTTTTGATTATTAGCAGTTCCGTACCTATTTTAGCTTTAACTGCTTCTAAATTATTACGTCCGAAAACTGGTGGGCCCGAAAGACATACTACTTATGAATCAGGAATGGAACCTTTTGGCGGTGCATGGATTCAATTTAATATCCGTTATTATATGTTTGCACTTGTCTTCGTCATTTTTGATGTAGAAACAGTATTCCTTTATCCTTGGGCAATCGCTTTTAATACTTTAGGTTTATTCGCTTTCATCGAAGCCTTGATTTTTATTTCTATTCTCGTCCTCGCTTTAGTTTATGCTTGGCGTAAAGGTGCTTTAGAATGGTCTTAATTAGTAATGAATAAATCCTTCCTTTTGACTTTAACCTTTTTATTTTGCTTATTTGTCAATAAAATAGAAACAACGCTATCTTCGTAAAATAGATTTATGAATATTTCCACTCCCGATTTAACAACTTTAGAAAAAAACGCTAAGGAAAAAATCCTGAATCCCATCGCCAGAAGTCAGGTAACGCAAGATTTATCGGAAAATATTATTCTCACCACCGTTGATGATTTACATAATTGGGCGAGGCTTTCTAGTTTATGGCCTTTACTTTATGGTACAGCTTGTTGTTTCATCGAATTTGCTGCTTTAATTGGCTCTAGGTTTGATTTTGATCGATTTGGGTTAGTCCCCCGTAATAGTCCCCGTCAAGCTGATTTACTCATCACTGCTGGAACTATTACCATGAAGATGGCACCAGCTTTAATTCGTTTATATGAACAAATGCCCGAACCTAAATATGTAATTGCTATGGGTGCTTGTACCATTACTGGAGGAATGTTTAGCAGTGATTCTACTACCGCTGTGCGTGGTGTTGATAAATTAATTCCTGTAGATGTTTATATTCCGGGTTGTCCTCCTCGTCCTGAAGCGATTTTCGATGCTATTATTAAGTTAAGAAAAAAAGTCGCTAATGAGTCGATACAAGAACGGGGTAAAATTCAAAGTCAAACCCATAGGTATTATTCAACAACCCATAACTTAAAAGTAGTTGAGCCGATCTTAACAGGTAAATATATGCGTAGCGAAAATAGAAATAATCCCCCCGCAGAATTAGCTGCCGCTATGGGATTACCCGTGTCTCCTGCCTTAGAAACCACTACGGCAAAACAGGAGGTATAATTATGACGGAAACAAATAACACTCCTGAAAATATTGAAACTACTTCTATTGTTCAAGCTGGAGTTACTTCTCAATGGTTAACCGAAAATGGTTTTGATCATCAATCTCTGGAAAAGGATCATTCAGGGGTAGAATTAATTAAAGTTGAACCTGAATATTTAATTCCCATTGCTATTGCTTTATCTGCTTACGGATTTAACTATCTTCAATGTCAAGGTGCTTATGATTTAGGGGCCGGAAAAGAGTTAGTAAGTTTTTATCATCTTATTAAAGTAGCTGATAATGTTACTGATCCTCAAGAAGTGAGAATAAAAGTATATCTTAATCGAGAAGATCCTAGAGTACCTTCTTTATACTGGATTTGGAAAGCCGTTGATTGGCAAGAGCGGGAAAGTTACGAAATGTATGGTATCATCTATGAAGGACATCCTAACCTTAAACGTCTGTTAATGCCTGAAGATTGGGTAGGTTGGCCTTTACGAAAAGACTATATTTCTCCTGATTTCTACGAACTCCAAGACGCATATTAAAAATGAGGAATGAGGAATGAGGAATGAGGAATAATTATTAACTATTCATTATTCTCTATGGCTTGGTTTGTTAAAATTGAAAAAGGTATTGTTTCTAAAGATGATTTTGATCCATATGTTGAGGATCATATCGCCTATGTTAAACAATTAATTATCGATGGTCATGAAGCAAAAACAGGATATTGGGCAGAATTAGGTGGAGGAATGATGATTTTCAAAGCTAATTCTAGGGATGAAGCTGAGTTGATTGTTAGAAATGATCCTCTTGTGAAGAATAATTGTGTAGAATATGAGTTACATCAATGGCAAATTGTTGTGGAATATGTTTCTAGTTAAAATTTTTATACTGTTACATAACTCACCTAAATCACATTTTCCTCATTCGCATTGAATGATAGATAATCTCGTAAATGTCGGGATATGATAAATATAACCGTTGAAAACTAACAGTAAAAACAATTAATTATGACCAATCCTAACTCAGAGGATAAAATCATTTTTCAGCAACTTATTCAACCTTGGCAGTTATCAGAATATTCTTTAACTTCATTAATTGGACAATATACAGCAGTAAGAGATAAATCAGCACAAATTCTGGAAAGTATTAACAATCAAATTAAGGAAAAATTATTAACAATTAAAGTGTGTTGTAATGATGAAAATGAATGCCAAACTTTACCTAAATTAATCAAAAAACGTGCTTATTATATAGCGGTTTATTTAACTAACTCTACAGACATGGCATTAGTTAATCATTACGATGAAGAAATTTGCGACGCATTATCTAAATTAAATATTCAAAATCCTGACCAACTTTACTACTATTTAGCTGAGATAGACTACCAACAACATCTATATAATTATTATCAAAAAAGCAGTAATATATTATTATATGTTGGGGCTTGGAATAGTCGCAAAAATATCAAAATAGGAGAATATTTAATTGAAGCCTTACAACTTGATAAAAATAAAATTTCTCCCGAAAAATTGTTAGATTTATTAGAAGATTCTCTCGATGAAATCGTTAAGGAATTTAGGGAGAATGGTTTAGAAGTTTCCTTAATAGAATCTGATCAAGAAAATACTAATCTTGATGACAATAATATGGATACTCAAGCTAATATGGAAAACAATGAATTGTCGTTGTTTGCCGAAGAGCCGAAACCAGATTATTATTACAAAAATGATGATTACAATGATTATGGCTACGGTAGTAATTCAGATCCTTTTGATGACGTAGATTGGGGAGATCCTGATAGTTTTAATGATGAGGCATGGGATCAATTTCGTGATGATTAACAGAACTCCAAGAATAATGTTATATGTACAATTCGCTTTGTGAGGTATTATTTAATGATTGACTATTCAAAAATACAGCAAGATTCTTTTCTAAAACTTAAGACAAATAACGATCTCTATCTAGTTGTACGCAATAATCCTTTTAGAGAAGAATTGACTGTTGAATGTTACTATCCAATACAAAATCAAAAAGACTCAAGACCATTGAAATATCAAGACTGTAGAAGCTGTTATGGCAATGGTTATATGATTCTATAAATAATACAATTTTGTGATAGTTTAACTATTTTTTCTGAGCAAATTGCTTTTTTTGGTTGCTTCTTTCTTCTCCTCCACAATCAAATTATAGTATTCTAGTTTTATGACCTATGTTCTTTAGTCTATTCATTTGTTATAGTTAAAACTTGATATGCCAAATACTTCCATTCAAAAAATTCTTTTTGGTTGCCCTGGTACAGGAAAAAGTTATCGAATTTCTAATGATGATGATGGTGGTATTGTAAAAACAGTCTTAGGTATTGATAAAAATATCCATCCCGAAAATTTAATTAAAACAGTTTTTCATCCAGAATATACCTATGGTGATTTTATGGGGAAATTAATGCCTCAAACAAAATCCGATGGGAGTGTTTATTATCAATTTTATGAAGGTCATTTTTTAAAAGCACTAGCACAAGCATACAAAAATATAATAAGTCAAAAAGATGACGAGCTGATACAAAATGTTGCTCTAGTAATAGATGAAATTAATAGAGGTAATTCTTCTGCAATTTTTGGTACAGTATTTCAACTTTTAGATCGGCGTATAGATGGTTGGTCAAGTTATGGAATAGATATTTCAAATTTAGAATTTAGAAAATTAGTAGAATTAATAGGTTTTAAACTAGAGGAGAAATCTGAAGATCGTTATACGTACGGAAAAGTGAAAAGAGGACAATTTCTTGATGAATATCCTGATATTTTCTCTAAAATAAGAATTCAAGTTCAGGAAAGCACTTGTGTTGGAAGTTCAATTCGTATTCCTCCAAATTTATCTATTTTTGGGACAATGAATACTTCGGATAATTCTATTTATTTTATGGATAATGCCTTTAAAAGACGATGGGAATGGGAATATGTAGATTGGGAGAACGATCATAATAATGATATTCGAGATGTTTTTTTACAAGGATATGGAGAAAATGGAAATCATGATATTTGGGAAAAAATTGATATGATATTGCAAGATTACTTGGATGAAAAAAGTGGAAATATTGTATGGATCTGTTTAGTTGAGGCTTTTAATTTATTCATTAAGGATAATTACAATTCTGTAAGAGGTGGCAAAATAGAAGATATGCAAATTGGTTATCGTTTCATAAATACAACTATTGTTACAGAAGATCAAATCAAAAATAAGCTCATGTTTTTCGTTTGGGATAGTGTCTTTAATCGTGATAAAACTCCATTGAGGAAACTGCTTGATTTAGACTCAAATAAACTGGTTACATTTGGCGATTTTATACAATATCATCATGAATTTGTTTTTAATTTAATAACTAAATATCTTCCCGATTATTATTAATTATTTATTTGATTACTTTATGTGGGATTTCTCTAAATTAAACTTGAAAATTAGTTCTGATTTTGTAGGTATTAAACTTGAGAAAAATATTTATAGTTTTTATTTACCTAAAGGATTTGACGATTTTATTGAACAATATCAAAACTTAGATGATTTAGAAAATATAAATATTATTAGTGTACTTAATAATAACTTTACAAGTAAATACGTACCTTTTATTTCCTTTCAAGATAATGAACAAAAACAAAAAGGTAATTATTATATTTTAAGGACTGTAGAAAATTGTTTTAGAACTATTCAAGTCAAAATCCCTAACTTAATTTCATCTTATTTAGATTATTCAAAACTAATTACAGACTTAGATTTTAATGACTACAAAAATATTAATATAAGTTATTTCTATGATAAATTTTTTTTTGATTTGGGAGATAGAGATGAAAATAATAAATTAATAATTCCAATAAAATGGACAGTAACTTTTGATATTAATTATACTCCTATTAAAGTCCCTGAATTAATCATTCCTAATTCGGGTAATTTATGCCGTCACTTTGGAACTATTGATGTTGGTGGAACTCCTATTCTTTATTATATTTATTTCACTATGCAAGAAATACTTAATACGATTCGAGATAATGAGTAATGGATGTCAATCACAGTTATTTATTAAATTTTTTAAAGTTTTTATAACTTAAGTTTTCCAAAATACTATCTATATCTCTATAAACTCTTTTAACTTGATTTTCTTCAATAAAGCTATTATCATAATCATTCCAATCTCCATTTTTTATACTATTTATTTCATCATATATATTTTTTATAGAAATAGCTTTTTCATCAATTACTGTATAAATTATATCTTTATATTTCTCATATATATTTTGTTCCCAATAACCCTGATTTAATTTTTCACACCACCATTTTGTACCTTGAATGTTGTAACTTGGATCAAAATGACATATTCCTAGCAATAAGCTAATTTTTTGTTTATTGTTAAGTATTTCACAGAACAAATTGTTTTTTATCTCCTTCTTCTGTTCTTTTAAATCTTTTATATAAAAGTATCTTCCTAATAAAAAGGTGAATAGTGGTAATAATTTGCTTAAAAAATCGAAGATATTGTGATTATACTCATTATTTTTTATACATTCAGATACAAAATAAGTAACGATGAAAGGTAAAAAGAGTAACATGACAGAAGGTAAAACTATACCTTTATCATCTATTGTGTTCAATTTTGATATTGAAGATTGTAACCATTCAAGTTTATAAACTAGCCAAAACAAACAAATAACGAATGTAATTATAAATAAACCATAAATTAGTGTAGTTTCCATCAAATTAATTATATGTTTTAATCTATTTTTTTGTCCTTTTGATTTCTATAAAAATGTTAACCTAAAAATTAAATTAACCTTTTAACAAAAATGGTACGGGCAACACAACATCGCTATATTGTTTCTGATTCATCAATTCTTAACGGTGAACCAATTATTGAAGGTACTCGTACCCTGTTAGGGCGATCGCGCAGCGCCACCTTTGGTGATCGTTGAAACATGGCGGGAATTGCACCCGAAGAAATCCCTCAAGGAATGCCTCATTTAACACGCTTGTTAAGTATTTTCCTCCCTTGCTTATAGAGAGTGAATTTACAGAAGAAATTAACAACTATATTGAATTAAACCGCATTCCTGATCACTTGATAGATCCCCTAAAAACCTAGTGAATTAATGGAAGTTCAGGATGCTTGGGAATTAACAGAAAGTTTTATCAATTTTGTTTGATTGAATGGTTCTCTCTATATTGTCTATAAAATGACAAACTCTGGGATGATTTCCAATTTCCTCATTAGCATCAAATCATTGGTTTTCTTTTTAGGGTAAGATAAACTAATAGTATGACCTGAAAAAAGGTTAAAACTAAATAAATCACTTGTAGGGTAAGATATTGATTTCCATTGTAGATCCTGCGATGGTGTATTTCAAGGTTAGCTTTACGATCAATCACTTTACTAAATTATAAAATAGTTAAGTGATAGTTCATTATATATGAGTAAGGTAGAATACAACCTGCAAGTGATTTTTATTTTAGTTTTCTTTTTTGTCACAAGTTTTTATTGTTAATTTAAGAGTAATAATGACGGCAAATCTACCTCAATGGCAACTTATTTTTCCTCATCTGCAAAACCAAAATCCGTTATTACTCCAAGATTCTCCCGAAGAATTAAGACAAAAATTCTATGAATTAAAAACTCCTTTAGATGTTGCTAAACTCTTAAATATTCCTCATAAAAGATTAGTTTATCATCTTTATTTAGTTGACTCCCAGAGACGTTATAAAACTTTTACTATTCCGAAAAAATCAGGGGGTGAAAGACAAATATCAACCCCGATTACTGCCTTAAAAATTATTCAACAAAAACTTAATCAGGTTTTACAGGCAGTTTATCAGGTTAAGCCTTCAGTGCATGGTTTTGTGCAAGATAAGAACATTGTTACTAATGCCAAAGCCCATGTAAAAAAACGTTATATTTTAAATTTAGACTTAGAAGATTTTTTCCCCTCTGTTAATTTTGGGCGAGTTAGGGGTATGTTTATGGGGATTCCTTATCATTTACCCCCTGACGTGGCTACGGTGTTAGCTCAAATTTGTTGTCATAATAATCAATTACCTCAAGGTGCACCTACTTCTCCCATCGTTACTAATATGATTTGTGGAAAGATGGATAGTCAATTACAGCGTCTGGCAAAGGATTGTAAGGCTACTTATACTCGTTACGCTGATGATATAACTTTCTCTACTACCATCAAGGATTTTCCTGCGGATTTGGCTTATATTGTTAATGAGGATGAAGGGAAAAAAGTTGTGTTGGGCGATCTCCTCTTGAGTATCATTAGAGAGAATGGGTTTAGTGTGAATAAAAAGAAAACTCGCTTACAAACTATGGGTAATCATCAAGAGGTAACGGGTTTAACCACTAATCAATTTCCCAATGTGGATAGACGTTATGTGCGTCAAGTAAGGGCGATGCTTCATGCTTGGGCTAAATTTGGTTTAGAATCTGCACAGAAGGAGTTTGAAGAAAAGTATCATCATAAGGCTAGATTTTCGGGGAAAGAAACCCCTCGTTTTCAGGATGTGTTAAAGGGTAAAATAGAATTTATTGGTATGGTTAAGGGTAAGGACGATCAAATTTATCAAAAATATCGTAATCAATATTATCAACTATTGAATGTTAATTAATAATTAAATATTTGATTATTAAAAAAATCTGATGATAATGGAAAATGTAGAAAATAAAATTAAACAATTACAAATAAATTTGGAACTGTGTCGTAAAAGTTTTGAGAAAAAATTGAATGAGACTCTAACAAATTTATCGAATGAATTTGAATATCAAACAGGTAATTTTAATAATCAATTAGAAGAATTAAAAAAAGAATTAGACAAACTAAAACAAGAACCAAAACAATCTAATTATACTTTATCCTTAAATAAACCTAAATATTCTTCTAACTCAACAAAAGAATTAACCCAAAAACAAAATAAAAATATTCCCGAAAATTACTTTATTGACTTTTCTTTAATCATCAATAATCAATATATAAAAACTCACTATTCATATTGGCTAAAAAATTTAGAGCATTATAATAAAAATATGGCTGAGTATAGAAATAATAATGATATTATTGCTTTTTGTCAAGAAGTCCGCAAC
>NZ_VRZC01000101.1 GCF_016743215.1 Geminocystis sp. GBBB08 | reverse complement strand
GTTTTAAACGTTAATCCTAAATTCACATCTCAAACTTGCTCAAATTGTGGTCATGTTGATTCTGCAAATAGAAATAAAGAAAAATTTGTTTGTACTAATTGTGGATTCATTGCAGATGCTGACAACCAAGTATAAATATAGGTAAAAAAGGACTAGAAATTCTTGGAATTAGTCCATCTAAGCTACTGGTAGAACATCAGAAAGTTACGGCTAAATCTGAAATGACAGATTCGAGAAATCGGGAGACATCAATGACGTTAGTTGTTGAGCCTAGCAACCCTCTACAATTAAATTTGTTTGAGTGGAGTAACAGTCAAGTAATTGGCTGTTCAGAATCGCCCGTTCGTCAGCTTAACGGGTGAGTATGTCAATGATACTGGTTTTCTTGGTGTAATTTGTTGAGGCTGAGAAATAGCAAAATATTAATCTACTTTTTCTCTTCTAATAGCTAACATCGTTATATCATCAAATTGATCCGCCGTACCAATATGTTCTAAAACTTGATCTTTGATAGTATTAACTAATATTTGAGCAGAATTAAAAGGTTGTTGAAGAATAGCATTTAATCTTTTTTGATGGAAAAATTCTCGACTGATAGAACGAGCATCAGTAACACCATCTGTATTTCCAAAAAGTATATCTTCAGGCTCTAAAAAAATTTGCTTGAAATTAAAAGTAATATCTGGCATCATACCAACAGCAGGTCCTGTAGAATTAAGTTTATGTTTAGTATTTCCTTGAGAATCTGTAACAATTAAAGATTCATGGCCACCATTAATATAAGTTAATAAACCCGTCTCTGGATTTAAAATGCCCACAAACATCGTGGCAAACATTCCTAAGTCACCGTGATTATCAGCTACATAATTATTGGTTAAACTCACTGACTGAAGAGCGTTGAAATGAATGATATTTGTATCAATATCTGAACTGATCCAACCAGTTTCTAAAGGTTTGTAAGTAGAAAGTATTTCAGTGTTATTACCATTAAGAGTTTGTTGTTGAGAAAAAATGCGAATTAAACTACGGAATAATCCCATAAATAAAGCAGCGCCAACTCCTTTATCGCAAACATCTGCCAAGACTAAGACAAGGTTATGGCTAGGCAGTGTAAAAGTATCATAAAAGTCTCCTGCTACTTGACGGGCTGGTTTAAAGAAACTAGCAATTTCCCAATTATTTATTTTTAAGGGTTTATCAGGTAAAAAGTTTAACTGCATTTCTCGCCCTTTATCTAATTCTAAATTCAATTTTTTAAGATACTCAACTTCTCTATCTCTGAGAATTTTTTTCTCTAAAGATGCCCCGATTCTTGCCCTCAATAAAGTTTTATTAAATGGTTTTGGTAAGTAATCTTCAGCACCAATTTCGATACAACGAATGATGTTTTCCATCTCATCAAGGGCAGAAATCATAATCACTGGAATATGTTTTTTCTTCTCATCTTTTTTGAGGGTTTCCAATACTTGATAACCGTCAATTTCAGGCATTAATAAATCTAATAAAATTAAATCATAATCTTTTTGGGCAATCATTTCTAAAGCCTGTCGCCCATTAATAGCATTGCTGACTGTATAGCCTTCTTTTGTCAATTGACTAGAAAGTAAATCTCGATTATTTTCATTATCATCTACGGCTAAAATATGCCCTGTAATTTCTTTATTATTATCTAAAGATTTTGGGTATCTTGTTTTGATGAAATCATCAATGGGAACATCTGTATAGTTATCAAGGTTTTCTGGAATAGTTAAAAAGTTTAATTTTTCTAAGTTTAAAACAAAGCTTTTTAAAGAAATAGATGATTGATAAATTCTTTCAATATCTTCCATAAAATCATTATCTCCCATATTAACTTTTAAAATTTGACAGTTATCAATAATTACTGTAATTAAGGGAGATGTTACTTGTTTTAATATTGTTAAATTTTTTTCCAGATTTTCTTGAGAATTATGAAAATTATTTTGATTTAAAAGTTGATTGATAATCGATAAAATTTCTTTGCCCCTAAGTTGAATAGATTTAAGTTCTTTAATTACATTTTTATCCTGTAAATTATCAATTTCGCTAAAATCTTCTAATAACATTTCACTATAACCTAAAATAGCATTAATAGGAGTGCGTAAATCATGTCTTAGATTTGCAATTACACATGAATTTATCTGATTGTCATTTTTGTTACTTTGAATATCATTCATTATTTTATGATTTAATACTAAGGTTTAAATAGTATAGCAATCTTAATCTTAGTTGTGAGATTTTTAGAGGTGTTAGCTATTAGCTTTTAGTGGTCAGCTTTGACGGTATAGTTAAAAAAGGTTTTAGCTATCAGCTTTCAGTAATCAGCTTTGACGGTATAGTAAGATTTACAGAAACAAATAACAAATGACAAATGACAAAATATTTAGTTTTACCAGGCACAACCCAAATAGGAATGCTATACAATTAATTTTGCACTGGTACTTAGCTTAAAAGAGTTTCAATTTTACCCAATAATCGGGAAATTTCCACAGGCTTTGTATCGTAATCATCACATCCAGCCTCTATCGCTTTTTGATAATCTCCTGCCATAGCATGGGCAGTTAAGGCAATAATGGGAATAGATTTTGTTTCCTCTTTTTGTTTTAATTGTTGTGTTGCTGCCCAACCGTCTAATACTGGTAAACTCATATCCATTAAGATTAAATCGGGCTTTTCGGCTATAGCCTTTTCTACTCCTTCACCACCATCAACGGCAAGAGTAATTTCGTAACCTTTACGTTTTAATCGACGAGAAAGCATATCTCGATTCATTTCATTATCTTCTACTAATAAAATTCTATACATAATTTAAAACGGATAATATTTTTTCTTTATAGTTTCTTAATTTTAAGATGTAGCTTGATCAATCAAATAATGAATTTCTTTTAGTAAAGATTGACGATCATAATCACCTTTTTGAATAATATCTTTAACATAACAATTTAATTGTTTGCGTTCTTTTTCATCAAGATCTTTCGCCGTGACAATTATAACAGGAATTTTTTCCCAATTAGTATTTTGCCGTAAAAGATTAATAAATTGAAACCCGTCTATTTTTGGCATCATTAAATCCAATAAAATTAATTTTGGTGCATTGATTTTGAGTTTATTTAATCCCTCTTCTCCGTTTTTAGCTTCGATTACCTCCCACCCTTCTTTTTCTAATAATCGTCTCATCATTTTGCGAGTAGGTTCATCATCATCTACAATCATGATTGTTTTTTCTGATAACGCCCCATATTTCCCTAAAACAGTTTTTAATTGATTTTGATTTAACGGCTTGGTTAAATAGTCCGTAGCACCCAAAGTATAACCAATACTGCGATCGCTCATAATAGTAGCCATAATCACAGGAATTGAAGCTAAATCAGGATCAGCTTTTAATTTTGTTAAAATAGACCAACCATCTATTTTCGGCATGATTACGTCTAAAATAATTACATCTGGTTGAATTTTTTGAGCTAAGTCTAAAGCTTCTTCTGGATTAGTGGTAGAAGTAATATCAAAATTTTGGTTTGCTAAAAAATGTTCAATAATATCATGGGTGGTGACATCATCATCAATAACGAGAATCTTTTTCCTGTTTGGTTGAATAATTTTTTCAATATTAGATTCTATATCCGTAGTCGGTAATGGTGAAGTAACTTTTGTCGGTTCTGTAACATGAGCGGGTAAATGAAGAGAAAAAGTAGTACCCTTACCTTCTTCACTGTCTAAGAGAATATAACCTCCCATCATTTCACTAAATTTCTTCGTAATTGTCAACCCTAAACCAGTGCCACCATATTTTCTAGTAGTCGAAGCATCGGCTTGAGAAAAAGCATTAAATAATTTTGCCTGTTGTTGAGGATTCATACCGATACCAGTATCTTTAACTTCAAATAAAATCCAATCTTGATCCTCTTTCACATAACGACTAATATTCAAAGAAATTAAACCATTGTGAGTAAATTTAGAAGCATTACTTAATAAATTAAACATATTTTGTCTAATTTTAGTAATATCAGCAATCATTGATCCTAAATCATCAGGATAGTTAACTTCAAACCTATTATGATTTTTTTCCATTAATGGTTGAATAGTAGAAGTAATTTCTTGAACAACCTTGCTAATTTCAAATTCTTCTAAGTATATTTCCATTTTTCCTGCTTCAATTTTGGAAATATCTAAAATGTCATTAATTAAACCTAATAAATGTTTTCCGGCACTTTGTATTTTCTGTAAATCTTCGACAAATTCTTCTTCACCCATATCTTCAGCTTCTTCCTCTAATAATTCACCGTAGCCAATAATGGCATTTAAAGGAGTGCGTAATTCGTGACTCATATTCGCCAGAAATGAACTTTTAGCTTGGTTAGCCTCTTCTGCCATTTCTTTGGCTTCTTGTAATTCATAAGTGCGTCTTTTAACTCTATCTTCTAATTCTTCATTGGTTTTGGCTAAAAAATCAAAAGATTCTTGTAACTTTTGTGCCATTTGATTAAACAAAAAAGCTAAATAACCTAATTCATCTTTTCTCGTCACAACCATTTGAAAATCTAAATTACCTTGAGAAAGATTATGGGTAGCCGACATTAATTCTTGAAGAGGTTTTTCAATATCATTTTTAATCAGAGAATAGATAATTAAAATGACAGTAATTAATGATAAAAAACCAACAATAATGAGAATTTTTGCCACAACAAAAACTCGACTGTGTAACCATGATTCTGAAATTATTGTTACCCAATACCAATCAGCATTATCTATTTGACTTACAATATAATATTCTTGATTCTTTTCATTATGAAGAACTACAGGCTCTCCTCTTTTTCCATCAATGTCAATGGACTTCATTAAATCAAAATAGAAACTCCAATCATAATTATCGTCACTATTTTCAATCATCTGATTAATGGTAATTTGTCCGTCAGTTTTTTTGATTTTTTCCATCAAATCAGGATGTACAATAAATCTTCCTTTTTTGTCAAAAATAATATTTTTTGTGCCTTCTAATCTACTATTTAATGTTCGTTCTTGGAGTTCAGAAATCAAAATATCATGACCAATTGTACCGATATGTTTACCGTTAGCATCATCAATGGGGGTAACACTAGAAACCATCCAATTATCTTGAGTAGCATCATAATAAATACCTGTCCAACCTGTTTCCCTACTAGGATTATTTTCTTTTGTCGTGATTTGAAAAGACTCATCAGTAGTAACAATTTTCTCAGCTTCAGCTTCTTCCGTCCAAGGATAATTTGACATATAAATAACAATACCATTTTCGGGTATTTGAATATAAGTATTAACAAAGTTTTCCCGCCATGCTAAACCATAGAATTTAACTATGTCAAAAAACGTAGCAACTCTGTTTTTCATCTCTGGATTAATTTCTACATTCTTCCCTAAAAAAACTCCGGGAAGATATTTACTTTCTAACTTATTAATATTGCGATAAGTACCGTCTTCTCTTTTTTTTACAATAGTATCAAATTTATTAATATTTTTTAGTGATGAAGATTGAAATTCTTTTAATAAATCTTCTTTAATTAAATTATTATTAGTTTCAGCATTAATAAAAATTTGACTTTCTTTATCTATTCTAAGTTCTGTGTTTATTTTTATATTGTTAATAAAATGATCTTTGATTCTTTTTAGGAGATAAATATAACCAACACCATTACATACAATAGTAATTATACCTACATATATAACTGTTTTTATCAGAGTTTTTTTAGTTAAAGATTCTTTAAAAATAGTTTTAGATTGATGATTTTGATCATTCTTATTAGACTTGTTTTTTTTCATTGTATTTTTTCGCTTATTTTAATAAAATATAATGACATATAATGATTCTTTGTTATTCTATTTATAATAAAAGTAAGCCTCTAATTGATTTTCTTTTATAAGAGGAAAAGGTATTAAATGAGAAATATTTTCTAAATTTGTATTTTTTTCAAATTCAAATGAACCTAAAGAACGTTGTAAAAAGTTATTATCATTTATTACACTTAAAAAAGGTGTTAATTCATTATTAATTTTAGAACGTACCACTTTTTCTAATTCTTGATACCATTCTTGATAAGAAACTATTTCAATAGAATGATTTTTTTCTTTTAAGTACTGTAATAATTCAATCCATTTTAAGGGATTTGGATTAACTAAATTAAAGGTATTATTTAATGACAATTTTTGTTGAGATAAATAAACAATCGCTTTACTAACATATTCAACGGGTACAAGATTGATAATCGCTTCTATTTGAGGAAAAAGAGATAATTGCAAACAACCTTTTAACATCCTGGGAATAAATTCAGGAATAAAAGATGAATCCGATTGATTAATATTCATAATATTACTAGGTCGAAAAATTGTCACTGGAATCCCTCTTGACTGAACGGTTATCAATAGTTTTTCTGCTGCATATTTACTTTTAGCATAACCTCCCGTCACAAATTTTCCATCGGGTAATTGGTTATTTTTAATTAAGGTAATTTCTTCAGAAGAAAAAACATCAGTAGTAGAAATATAAAATATTGGTTTTGTTTTATAATTACAAGCTAATTTTATGATTTCTTTTGTACCTTGTACATTTACTGATCTTACAAAAGAATAAGGATAAACAATATTAACCCAAGCTCCGCAGTGATAAATTAAATCAATTTCTTGCTCTAACAGTTTTAATTTTTCAGGGGATAATCCTAAATTGAGTTTACCTAAATCTCCAAGAATAGGAGTTATGCGATCGAGGTATTTTTCTGACCATAAATGATTATTTTTAAGTTTATTTACAATTCTTTTTAAACCATCCGCTTCATTTTTTCCTCTCACTAAACAATAAATTTGATAAGAAGTTTTATCTAAAAGTTCAGCTAATAAATAAATTCCTAATAAACCCGTTGCCCCTGTTAAAAGTACATTATTTTTTTTCTCATGAACCTTATATTCATGTTGAGGAAAAATATCTGATTCTAAAATTAAATCTTGTTTAATATAATTTAATTCATCTTTAGATAGATTGATCGATGTTTTTGCTTTAATATTTTTAGACAAACAAGTAATAGTTGAACTTTCTAAAAATTTATTTAAAAAAATAATACATTTAAAATAACTATTAATTTCATCTATAAGTACAATAGCTTTTAAAGAATCTCCACCCAGGTCAAAAAAATCATCATTTATACCAATAGATTCTATATTTAGAGTGTTTTGCCACATCTCAATTAACTTAGTTTCTGTGGCATTTGTGGAGGCTGAATAAATGGTGTTTTGTTTAATTTCTCGTTGAGGTTTAGGTAAGGCTTTACGATCAATTTTGCCATTAAGAGTTTGGGGAAACTCCGATAAAATAACAAAATTAGAGGGAATTTCATGAGACGGTAATTTTGCCGTTAAATAATTTTTTATCGTTGAAATAATATCATCTTTTTCGGTGTTAGTTTTGATGGTTAAATAAGCAATTAATTGTGAATCTTCTTCACTAAATTTATGTAAAATAACAACAGCTTGATTAATAGCAGAATGTTTTTCTAAAGTAGCTTCTATTTCCCCTAATTCTACCCGAAAACCCCTAATTTTGACTAATTGATCATTTCTTCCTATAAATTTTAATTGTCCATCAGGTAAATATACCGCTAAATCTCCTGTTTTATACATTTTAGCGTTTGCATCATCAGTAAAAGGATTCAGTAAAAATCTCTCGGCAGTTAAATCCTTCCTGTTGCGGTATCCCCTAGCAATACCAGCCCCTGTCAAATATATTTCTCCTAATTCTCCTTCAGCGACAATTTGTAAATTTTCGTCTAATAAAAATATTTCAGTCTGACTAATAGGTTTACCAATGGGAGGAATATCGTTATAACCTTTAGGAATCAAAGCAACGGTAGAAAATGTAGTATCTTCAGAAGGTCCATAGAGATTGAAAACTTGTTTTATATGTTCAAATTTGTAAACTTCCTGGACTATATTGTTTGATAACGCTTCCCCCGCAAGGTTGACAGTGGTAACAGAAGAAGGAATACCATTAATTTTAGAGATAGAAGCGATGGCACTTGGCACAGTATCAATCAGGGTTACTTCTTGCTTGTGAGGAGATTCCGGTAAATGTAAAATATTATCAACTAAGATGACTTTACCGCCCACACTTAAAGGCACAAAAATCTCAAATATTGATAAGTCAAAACAGATGGAAGTGGAAGCTAAAACACCTTTTAATTGTTCAAAACTGAAAAAATTGATTGCCCAATTAATAAAAGCAACGGTATTTTTATGTTCAATTTCGACACCTTTAGGTTGCCCAGTTGAGCCTGAAGTATAAATAATATAAGCTAAATGATTTTCTTTTCTAATAAGAGTTAGATTTTCTGGAGAATATTGATTAATTTTAGCTTGATCTTGATCTAAATTAATCGTAATAGCTGAGTGAAAAGGTAAATTTTGAGATAAAGAATCTTGGGTGATTAAAATAGACAGTTGAGAATCATTAATCATGAATTCTAGTCTATCTTTGGGGTAGCTAGGATCAAGAGGAACATAAGCAAATCCAGCCTTAAAAACTCCTAATAAAGAAATAATTAAATTAGCATTTCTTTCTAAACAAATACCTACTAAAATTTCTTCTTTTTTGTCAATCTTTAAACTCTGTAAATAATTAGCTAATTGATTAGATTTTTGATTTAATTCTTGATAAGTTAATTGTTCGTTATTTGTTAAAACTGAGATATTATCAGGATTTTTTTCTACAATATTTTCAAAATAATCTTGAATAGAATAAAAATATTTCATTTTCGATAAATAATTAAAGTACTAATATTTTCATTATCAATCCGTTCGTAAAAAAACTGATCAACACCATCAAAAACGAGAAAAATGCCTAAACCTCCAATTTTTCTTTCTTCTATAGGTATATTAATAGTTTTTAACTCAGTTTCTAATTTCGTAGTAGGATCAAACGGTATTCCTAAATCCTTAATCTTAATCATTATAACCTCATCAGAAATTTCTGACTCAAACAAGATGTCACCTACTCCATTATTTTCTGTATAAGCGTAATTAATAATATTAGTAGCCAACTCATCAGTAGCAAGACGTAACTTATAGGTTGCTTTTTTATCTAAACCTCCCAAATTTGCCACTTTAACGATATATTCAGTGATAATTTTTAAAGAGTTTATAGTAGCTGAAACCGTTAATTTTTCTATCATAATAAATTAAATTTTATAAGTATTAAAAACTAAAAACAGTTCTGAAACCACCAACGAAAAGATCAGAATTATTCCTATCTTGGTTAGGGGCAGTAATCCAAATGAGATAAGGAGTAAAAGAGATATGATCATTAATTTGATGCCGATAATAAGTTTCTATGTGTAATGAAGTATCATTTTTAAACTCGCTATGAGGTATATTCGTATTTAACCCCGTCAAAGTCGGCTCAACCCCTACCACAATACCGCCTAAATTACCTTCTTTAAATAAGTCGGGAAAAGCAGCTTGAAGAGAATAAGTCCAAATTTGAGCATCTCCCTTACCTAATAATCTAGCATTAATTAAATTTCCCCACCCACCCAAAGAAAATCGAGGATTAAATACATAATAACCTCCAATTTGATAAGCATTAGTAGAAACCGCCGAAGCTGAATCAAATAAGACTCCAGCATCATCAAAACGATTAGCTAAAGCAGTACCAATGAATCCATTACCTTGAAAAAATTGCCCATTATTAAAGCCAAAATTACCAGGGGCAAAATATCCTTTTTGATATAATCCTTGTACAAAAAATTTAGAAGTTGGATTGTATTTAATTTCAGCCGTAGTGACATAATCCCCTTTAAATAAACCGATGCTAGGATCGTTCCCAAAAGTACTCATGTAATTTAAAGATAATATGGTTGAGGGATTCATTTTATAAGTTAATGCCACCCCACCATTTCCACCCCCGACAAGATAAATAGGAGGAGCTGTAGCAAAAGCACTTACAGGTCCATTGCCGAAAGTATAATCCGTAGCAAAATTATTCAAAAAAATAGGAGAAAAATTAAAGCGATTTACCCCTGTAACCGTTGCGCGTAGATTGTTAGTCACGGGGAAATCATAGTTAAGATTGATTAAACGAAGACTATTATTCAAATCCCCTGCAGAAGCGGCATAAGCTGTAGCTTCTCGTGTTGAACCAACATTTCTACCGTTATTAGTGTTGGCTAATTCAGGGAAAGTAGTATTAGTAGAAGCCAGACCAACTAAAAGAGTATCTTTGCCTGTAAAACTGGTGAGGGTAGCTAAAAAAGCATTATATTGTAGAGCGGCTTGAGCTTTGTTATTTGCACCAAAATAGAAATTAGTTTGAGTGACGATGTTACCCAGTAGTTTAGTTGTCGTAGAAAATTGATGATCTTCTAAAAAGGCAATTCTTGATTCTAAATTATCTATTTTTTGTCCTAAAATTTTTAATTCTGCTTGAAATTCTTGGGTTAATCTTTTTAATATTTCTATATCTTCTTTTTTGACAAGATTTTCACTAATTAACCTTTCAAGCTCATTTAAACAACTATTTAATCCAGCGGCAAATTCATAACGACTTAAAGCCCTATTTCCTCGAAAAGTTTTATTAGGATAACCAGCAATACAGCCATAATTTTCCACTAAACCTCTTAAGGCTTCATAAGCCCAATCTGTGGGAGAAACATCCCTTAAATTAGAGACACTATTAATTTGTGTCATGGCATTACTCGGTAGTTGATTAGAATTATCAATATCTTGACTACTAACTGGATCATCTTGAATTAACGATAAAATCAAGGGAAAAAAGATAGTTTTCAATAATAAATTACCCTTTTTTTTGATGATTTTAAAAGTATTAGTTTTCATATTATATCAATTTTAAAAAGATAGTTTAAGCAAAAGAATAAGAATGTATAACCAAGATTAAATTTAAAAGTTGAGATATAATTTTAGATGTTAATTTATGGAAATAGTAAAAATGTTAGATTTAAACACGATAATCAGTTTTTTACCTGAATTTCATACAGGAGCAGAAGCTATTGGAATTGCTATTTTACGGATAATTTGGGGTACTACCTTGATTTTTTATGGACTACCGATGTTAAAAAGACCTTTTACATGGATGGATATGCCCAAACCTTCAGGAATACCAGGATTTTTGCAATTAATTGGTGCTTTAACTATTTTTGGTGGAGGTATTACCATCGCATTAGGTTTTCTCACTTTTTTAGCTTCCTTAGCTTTAACTGGGGCTATGGGTTTAGCCTTAATCTTGAACTTACTTAAGGGTGTACCATTTATGAAAGAACGACCAGATGCTCCCGGTACTTCTTATGAAGCCTCCTTAGTTTATTTGGCGATCGCCTTAATGTTTGTTTTTGTAGGTCCGGGGGTATTTTCCCTTGATTATTTACTTTTTGGCCATTAATTAAGTAGGGTGGGCAATGCCCACATTTTCAATTTAGTCTTGATATTCCTCTTGAATAATAAAACTATGATTGAGTCCTGTTTTTTCAATACTTTCTAAAATCATTTCTTGAGCGCCAATAATATAAATATCAACACCTGCACCTATTTTTTGTTTAGAAAAAACTAACACTCGTAAACCAGCACTAGCCATAAATTCTAATTCTTCTAAAAAGAGGATAACTTTTTTCGGTTCGGCGGCAGCGGCTTGTTCAATTTTTGCTTTAAAATCAGAAGCATTACTACCATCTAATTCCCCAACTAAAGTAATTTTTGCTACATCATTGTCAATTACTAAACTAATATCTAATGCCATTTTTTGTTACTCCTTTTAAGTCGTTTAATTTAAGAAAATTTCGGGATGTTCAAACAATGTTCAAAATTTATAGTATTAACAATATTATCCTATTGATTTTCTAAGAGAAAAAAAATGTTCAACTTATTGTTAATCATGGTTTTGAGTTAAGTTAAATTTAGAGAATGAAAACACTCTGCTTATTAGCGGGGTTAGGGGAAATTAAAATTTTTATCTTCCCACTAGAATAATAGTAGATCGATCGCCTAATAATAACCCAGATTGGTTCTCTAATAATGGTTCATTCCCTAGAGTATAACTATCATTAGGAGAAGCAACCCCCGTATTAGCAAAAATATGCCATTTTAAGGAAGATGGTAAGGGAGGTAACTCAAACCAAAGGGCTTCCCAATAAACATTCATTGCCACATAAATATAATTATCTTGTACAGTTCCGCCCTTAGCGTGTTTACCACAAAGCATAAATGCGATCGTCTTACTTAGAGGCGACCAATCAGCACTCCAAGCCTTTGTACCGTGCCAAGTAATATCAGCATAACCACTACCGACATAATCACGGTTTTGGAAATGCCATGTATTTCTTAACACAGGATGTGCTTTACGGAAGGCGATACAGTTTTTGGTAAATTGGAAAAGATCATCATTTTTCTTCAATAAATCCCAATTTAACCAGTTAAGATCGTTATCGTGACAGTAAGTGTTATTATTACCATATTTAGTACGACCCATTTCATCACCCATTAATAACATAGGTACACCTTGAGAAACAAGGAGAAGGGCTATGGCATTTTTGATCTGACGATGACGTAAAGCCTTGACATGAGGGTTATCAGTTTCCCCTTCCCAACCGCAGTTCCAACTATCATTATCATTACTACCATCATTGTTATTTTCCCCGTTGGCTTCATTATGTTTATGATCATAAGAAACCATATCCATTAAGGTAAAACCATCATGGGCAGTAATAAAATTAATAGAAGTGGCAGGAGCTCTACCAGCCGACTCGTATAAATCGGGAGATCCTTGTAACCTTTGAGCTATATCGCCTACAGTCCCATCACCTTTGATAAATTTACGGATACCATCCCGATATTTACCGTTCCATTCTCCCCAACGTCCATAGGCGGGGAACGAACCTACTTGGTAAAGCCCTCCAGCGTCCCATGCTTCGGCAATGAGCTTACATTTTGCCAAAATGGGATCAAAAGCTAAAGTTTCTAACAGAGGCGGATTTACTAGGGGTGCACCCCAAGGATCTCTTCCTAAAATCGAGGCTAAATCAAAGCGAAAACCATCAATGTGATACTCAGAAGCCCAATAACGAAGGCAATCAAGAACTATTCCGCGCACGATAGGATTATTACAATTCAGGGTATTACCGCAACCGCTAAAGTTGTAATAGTACCCTTCAGGAGTCAACATATAATAGGTCTTATTGTCAATACCACGAAAAGAAATTGTTGGGCCTCTTTCGTTGCCTTCTGCGGTATGGTTAAAAACTACATCAAGAATAATCTCAATATCATTTTTGTGTAATTCTTTAACAAGGGCTTTAAGTTCGTCCACTTGCATCCCAAATTTACCCGTAGCGGCATAACCAGCTTTTGGGGCAAAAAAACCAACGGTGCTATAACCCCAATAGTTATATAAAGTTTCTCCCGTTTGAGGATTAGGGCGACTATTTTCAAATTCGTCAAATTCAAAAATGGGCATTAATTCAATGGCATTAACCCCTAATTCTTTTAGGTAAGGTATTTTATCTCGAATACCAGCAAATGTTCCTCGATGACTTTCTTTGATCTTAGAAGATTCATGTTTGGTAAAACTACGAACGTGCATTTCATAGATAATTTGATCTTCGGGAGGAATTTCTAAAGGGCGATCGTCTTCCCAATCAAAATCATCAAAAGCTAATCTAGCTCGATGGTGGTAAATATCATTCCAATCAGGAGTAACACCCCAAACATCCCTACCGCCAATTATTTTTGCATAGGGATCTAATAAGATTTTACTCTTATCGAACCAATGCCCTTCTTGAAAGTTATTTGGTCCATCCATACGATAACCGTATTCGAGATTTTCATAGTCTAAATCAAATACAATCATAGAATAAACATGACCGATCCGAAACTCATCAGGAAAAGGAATTTCCCCAATGGGTTGGGCACCATGCTTCTCGAATAAAACTAGAGTACAAGATGTTGCATAACTAGAAAAAATAGAGAAGTTAACCCCCCCTGGTACAAAAGTAGCCCCAAAAGGTGAAGGATTACCTCGTCTTAATTTAAAGTTACCG
>NZ_VRZC01000100.1 GCF_016743215.1 Geminocystis sp. GBBB08 | reverse complement strand
ATCTAGGAGGTGTCAAAGTCATTCCTAACTATAACGTCATGGGTATTGCTAAATCGGCGTTAGAAATGAGTGTGCGTTATTTAGCTTCAGAATTAGGTAGTCAAAATGTAAGAGTAAATGCTATATCGGCTGGTCCTATTCGTACTTTAGCATCTTCCGCCGTTGGTGGTATTTTAGACATGATTCATCATGTAGAAGCCGTTGCACCTTTACGCCGTACCGTAACACAAATAGAAGTAGGCAATACGGCTGCTTTTTTATCTAGCGATTTATCAAGTGGTATTACAGGACAAATTATCTATGTTGATGCTGGTTATGAAATTATGGGCATGAGTCAGGGATAAAAGATGAGTAATGAGTAATAGGTAATAAAAATTATATTTTATGAGTTAATTTTAAATAGATTAACTTCTAATCATTATGATTGATTTGGTACTAATTTAACTGAAGATAATTTAATAATAGCCTTTTCCAGGACAAGTTTTTCTAAAGTATTTTCTGTTTTAGTTACAAAGCAAATATTGTCTTTAGATATTCTTGAAAAAACTCAATGTATATCTTTATATACTTATAATCAAAATGGTGATCGCCAAGATAATATAACAGATTGGGGATTAAAGAAATTTAAGCAATATTATAATGATATAAGAAAGGGCTTAAGCCCTTTGCTAAAAGAGGGAAAAGAAATCAATAAAGAAGATATATTTTATTACGTTTATGGAGTTTTAAATAACCCTAAATATAGAGAAAAATATGAGTTAAACTTAAAAAGAGAATTTCCAAGAATATCTTTTTATAATGACTTTTATCAGAAAGTTATTGACTTATTAATGGTCGTAACAACTGTTAGTATAGAGACAATGAAAATTATTCAAAAAATGAAACAAGTTTAGATGATGAATGCTATAAACAAAGCCCTACCAATAAAGTCTTTAGATAAATTCAAACTTGGTATTAAAAGTTATCGACAATTTAGACAAAATTAAAATAACTTAAGTTGGTATTAGAAGTTATCGACAATTTAGACAAAATTAAAATAACTTAAGCAATGAATAGTCAGAATATTTTAGTACGAAATAATGTTAAGATTTTGGGGCAAGGTCAAAAACCGATCTTATTCGCTCATGGTTTTGGCTGTGATCAAAATATGTGGCGTTTTGTCACACCAGCTTTTGAATCAGAATATAAAGTAATTCTTTTTGATTATGTAGGTTCAGGAAAATCAGATTTAAGTGCTTATAGTATTGAGCGTTATAGTAATCTTAGCGGTTATGCCCAAGATATTTTAGAAATATGTGATTCTTTAGCATTACAAAAAATAATTTTTGCTGGACATTCTGTTAGTAGTGTTATCGGAATGTTAGCTTCTATTCAATATCCTGATTTATTTGAACAATTAATTTTAGTTTGCCCTTCACCTTGTTACATAAATGATAAATCTAATAATTATATCGGTGGATTTGAAAGATCAGATGTAGAGTCGTTACTTGATATAATGGAGAAAAACTATATTGGTTGGGCTAGTTTTTTAGCTCCGATGATAGTACAAAATGAGAATCAACCAGAGTTAATACAAGAACTTACAACCAGTTTTTGTTCTACAGATCCAGTAATTGCTAATTGTTTCGCTAAAGCTACTTTTTATTCAGATAATCGTAGTGACTTACCAAAAGTGACTATTCCTTCTTTAACATTACAATGTAGTGATGATGCCATCGCACCTATAGAGGTAGGATATTATCTTCATGATCATCTTTATCAAAATACGCTAAAAATCATGAAAGCTACTGGTCATTGTCCTCACATGAGTCATCCCCAAGAAACTATTAGTTTAATTCAGCAATACTTAAGAAATTTAGAATGAGGAATGAGAAATGAGGAATTTAGCCTATTACCCATTACCCATTACCCGAAAAATTTAGAATGAGGAATGAGGAATTAACAAAACCTATTACCTATTGGTTATTATCTATCTATTACCCATAACTCATAACCTATTATCTATCTATTCCCTCATGATTGAGAAGATCAACGAATTACTAAATAATGCACCTTGTGGTTTTCTTTCATTTACAGATGAAGGATTAATTGCCATGATTAACAATACATTGTTAAAGTTATTAGGATATTCATTAGCAGAATTACACCAACAAAAATTTGAACTAATATTACCTATTGCCAGTCGTATTTTTTATCAAACATATTTTTTCCCACTGCTAAAACTTCACGGTAAAGCAGAAGAAATTTATTTTTCATTAAGATCAAAACAAGGTAAAGATATACCTATGTTGATTAATGCCATGAGGCTAGAAAAAAAAGATAAAATATTCAATCATTGTATCTTTATTCCGATTCATCAACGGATTCAATATGAAGATGAAATTTTGAAAGCAAAAAAAGTTGCAGAAGAAGCGATAGAAAAACAAAAAATAGCAGAAAAAGCCTTAGTAAAAGCGAAAGAAATGGCAGAAGCAGCCACTAAAGCTAAAAGTGAATTTCTCGCTAAAATGAGTCATGAAATTCGTACTCCAATGAATGCTGTCTTGAGTATGTCTCAGTTACTTTTAAAGACAAGTTTAACATCCCAACAACAAAATATTGTACAAACAATTCTCGATGGCGGAGAAACTCTTTTAGTTGTTATTAACGACATCTTAGATTTTTCTAAAATTGAGTCAGGGATGTTGCAATTGGAAGAATATCCTTTGGCTTTAACTGATCTAATGAAGGCGGTATGTAATCTTTTTCACTCAAAGGCTTTAGAAAAAGAAATTAGCCTTACTTATTATCTTAATCCTGATGTTCCTAACTATATTTTAGGCGATCGCACTCGTTTACAACAAATTTTATTTAACCTAGTGGGAAATGCCATAAAATTTACTCATCAAGGAGAAGTTTTGATTTTTGTTACCAGTAAAATAATAAGTCAAGAAAAATACGAAATTAGAATTTCTGTTAAAGATAACGGTATTGGTATCGAGAAACATCATCTCTCAAAATTATTTCAATCTTTTATTCAAGCAGACGCCTCTATTACTCGTAAATATGGAGGTACTGGTTTAGGGTTGGTTATTTGTATGAATTTAGTTACATTAATGGGGGGAACAATTTGGGTAGAAAGTAATGGAAATATCGGTGGTAATCCTCCTAAAAATTGGTTTCCTAGTATATATGACGATGATGATGATGATGACGATGATGACTACAATGACAAAAAAGGTTCAATTTTTCATTTTACCTTTATAACCAAAGCAGTGGCTAATTATGAATTAACTTATAAAATATCTAAAAATTCTCTTACAACATATTCTCCCAAAACTATCCCCGAAAAATCTCCTCTGAAAATCTTGGTAGCCGAAGACTATCCATTGAATCAAAAAGTTATCCAATATTTACTCACCAGTCTTAATTATACTGCGGATATTGTTAATAACGGTTTAGAAGTTTTAGAAAGGTTAGAAAAACAATTTTATGATGTGATTTTAATGGATATGCAAATGCCTCAAATGGATGGAATTACGGCAACAAAAATTATTCGTCAATCCTCAACGCCACAACCTTATATCATTGCTTTAACCGCTAACGCCTTAGAAGAAGATCGACAACTATGCTTAAATATAGGTATGAATGATTATCTTAGTAAACCTATTGTCATCACGCAATTAAAAGAGGTGCTAGAAAATGCCAAAATCAAAGAAATAATTTAATCTCAAATTGATTTTAGTTTAACCAACTTAAAACCGAATTTTGACACTTTTACTCATAAATTTTGTTAGCTAACCAATAACCACTTAAAAAAGCAGATTCCACTTCGCCATTTAAACACCAATCACCGCAAACACCAATATTATTAGACTTATCTAAATAATAACCTTGATCATTGATTTGCTGAGGTATAGCATAACGCCATAAATGTACAGACTCATAAAGATGATGATAAAACTTAATCTTTAAAACCTCTGAGGTTGCATTTTTTAACATTTCTCCGATGTCATCTCTTGTTGTTGCTAAATTTTCCTCAGCCCAAGTAAAATTAGATTGAATAATGATACTCCCTTTTTCTCCTCGTAAAGGTTTACTATCATTAACACAAATCCAACCCAGTATCGGATGTTGAAATTCAATACCATCAAAAGGCAAATCTAGTTTATTTTCAGGTATTAACATTAAACTATAACAAGCAAACATTTTTAAATCCCTAATAGATTCACTGATAAAACTATGATTGCCTAATAAATCGATAGTTTGTAGAGGAGGTGCTGTAATAATTATAAAATCATAATCTGAATATAGTTGCTCATTCTCGTCAATTAATGTCCATTTTTGGCTTTTTTTTAAGGAAATAATCCGAGTTTGTAACTTTACATTTAAACCTGTTGCCATCTTTTTACATAAATTATTCATGGCTATAGTTGGCACATATCGTGGATTTTCAGGCTCAATAGTAATTACATTTGTTCCCTGCCAACGTCCAAATTTTCCTGCCCATGCCTTGACAAATTCTTCATTTTGTGCTATGAAATTTTGAAAAAGAGGATTTTTAACGGTAAAATATTGCACCCCATGATCAAGATAACCCCATTCAGTTCTTCTGCTCGACATTCTACCACCAACGGCTCTACCTTTATCAAAAACATCTACAGATAAACCTTTCTTTGTCAATTTTTTCGCTACGGTTAAACCTGCCATTCCTGCACCGATAACGGCTATTTTTGCGATCATAGAATTGCTTTTTGTGGTGATTATTAATAAAATATATTTGTTACTTATTACTTAAACAATAAGGGATCAAGGCTAAATTAATTATTTTTGATGAAAACTTAATTATTAAGCAATGCTAACAATCAATAAAAAACATTAAGATTTGCTTTAATTCATGATTGTTTAGTAGATAATCAAAATAGGGAAATAACTAGAAACTTAAATATCAAAACTTAATTGATATTGACTCTCGTTGAATCCTTGCAAATATCGAACATCAGGAGAAATTGAGTTATGAATATTATCAAAATGCTCGAAGATATGACTAAATATTTAACGGAAGCCTTCAGCCGAATTTTTAGCCCTCCGGAAGAGTTACCTCCCGAAATTGGTGTGCAACCTTTTGAGTGTGCACTGTATAAAAGTAATAAATAATAAACAATAAATAATACTTAGTGATTCTACATTAATTCAAAACCGACTGTAAAATGAATTTTAGAGCTAACAACAAACGCTCATTCAAATAAGCTATTAACTCTATCTTATATTCAGTTTAATTTATTGAACGGTTATTTTTAACTTTGAAATTTATTTCAAGGCAGTCGAATATTCCTCATTCCTTGTGAAACGGGCATCTTGTCTCGTCACTCCTTCAGACTCATTCCTTATCGTTTATTTTGTCTCGATAAAAAAGACAGGACTTAAGTTAGGATCAACTTTATAAGTATTTTTTCCCATGACTTTACGAGTCAATTTAGGATCAAAAGTACTGCCAAAATCTTCTTGTAGTCTTTCAACTCTTGGTTTAATTTTTGCTATTTCTGCGTCAATTTCTGCTAATTTTTCCTGCTGTGCTAAGTGGTAAGGTAAAAGTTGTTTCAGACTAAAAATAGCTAACATAGATATTCCTACGTTAACAAATATTTTTAAGCTGGTTTCAATAGTTTTTTCAACATTAGCTTTTTTTTGTTCTATTTGTTCTTTTTTTAAAGCTCTATTTGCTAATACTGACTCAGCATGACGATTATTCGTTAATGTGATTGTGTTTAAAGATATATTCGCAGTCATTTTATTTTCCTCACAAATAAATAAATTGATAATTAATACTTAATGGTTAATACTTAATAATGATAATGAATAATTAATACTTAATAGTTCATACTTAAATATTTTCTAATTCTTCATTTCTTATTCCTAATTCTTCATTTCTCGTTCCTAATTCCTCATTCTTAATTATTAATAGTTTTTGAATTTGATTTACTCTAGCAGAAATTTTATCCCATTTTTCTTCTATTAATAAATTTTTAGGAAATAAATCTGTTGACAATCCCACGGCGATAGCACCAGCTTTGATATAATCTTGCGCCGATTGTATTGTAACTCCCCCCGTAGGAATTAAAGGAATATGATTAAGTGGTGATCGCACACTTTTGATATATTTTGCACCACCTACAGCCTGAATGGGAAAAACTTTTACGGTTTTTGCACCACCATTAAAAGCGTTAATGATTTCTAATGGAGATAAAGCACCCGGAATGAAAGGGATATTCCGATGGTGAGCCAATTCTACTAAATGGGAGTCAAAATGAGGGCTAAAACAAAATTGGCTTCCACTATCAATGGCCGTAACTAAATCCTGATGATTAATAATTGTACCAGTACCAATATAACAATGGGGTAATTTTTCCCTTAAAAGAGTAATTAATTTTGCTGGTTGTGAGCTATTCCATGTAATTTCAATTAGTTTAACACCACCTTGAGCCAAAGCTGAAGCCATTTTTAGCCCCATCTCCACACTATTACAGCGAATTACCCCAATTAAACGATAATTTTCTAAAACAGATAGCCAATTTTCCAACATAAGTCACTAAAAAAATAAAAATTGATTATTATTCATCAATAACTAATAATTAATTAGTAGTAAATTGTTTAGGGAATAATAGGAATAAGGAAAGTGAAAATACTGGTGCTATCATGGGAGTTTCCACCAAGAATCATAGGGGGTATCGCACGTCATGTAGCAGAATTATATCCTGAAATTGTCCAATTAGGTCATGATGTACATTTAATCACCCTTGAATTTAGTAATACACCTAAATTTGAAATTGTGGAAGGTATTAAAATTTATCGCATTTCTATTCCTCCTAATGACAACTTTTTTGAATGGATTAATAACATGAATGATGTCATGAGGATAACAGCAGAAAATTTAATCCATAATATTGGCACTTTTGATATAATTCATGCCCATGATTGGTTAGTTGCTGATAGTGCAATTTCCCTCAAGCATCGTTTTAAAATTCCCCTTATTGCCACTATTCATGCCACTGAATATGGCCGACATAACGGCATTCACAACGAAACCCACGCTTATATTGCCCATAAAGAAGGCATTTTAGTTTATGAATCATGGCGAGTTATTGTTTGTAGTAAATATATGCGTCATGAAATTAATCGAGCTTTAGGTTGCCCTTGGGATAAAATCGATGTAGTTTATAACGGTATTCGCCCAGAAAAAAAACGGCGATCGCCAAATTTTAATTGTGAGGAATTTAGGCGTAAATTTGCTGGGGATGATGAAAAAATTATCTACTATGTCGGTAGAATGACTTACGAAAAGGGGATTCATATTTTATTAAATGCAGCCCCCAAAATAATACAAGCCTTAGAGCGAAAAGTTAAATTTGTGATTATCGGCGGAGGTAATACTAATTATATCAAAGACTTAGCTCATCATTTAGAAATATGGGATCGATGTTATTTTACTGGATTTATGTCCGATGAAGATCTCAATCTCTTTCAGACGGTGGCAGACTGTGCAGTTTTCCCCAGTTTATACGAACCTTTTGGCATTGTCGCTTTAGAAAGTTTTGCTTCTCGTGTGCCAGTAGTTGTTTCTGATACTGGAGGACTTCCAGAAGTAGTAAGACATGGACAAACAGGTTTAGTTACACAAACGAATAACCCTGATTCTTTAGCTTGGGGAATTTTAGAAATGTTAAAAAATCCAGATTATGCACAATTACTCGTTAATAATGCCTATGATGATTTAAGTAAACGTTTTCAATGGTCAAAATTAGCAGAACAAACCGTTGCTGTATATGAATTAATTTTACATCAAAGACAGTTAACAACATGGTAGTAAGTAATAAGTAATAAGTATTCCCTTTTAGATGCAAACTAGCTTATTTATTTTTTTCAGGATATAAACTAAAAACCCCTTCTGAAGAAGCTTCACAAATTCCCCTTTCTGTGATTAACCCCGTAATCAGTCTTGCTGGAGTCACATCAAAACCATAGTTAGCCGCATGACTATTTTTCGGTGTTACGAGTACTTCTTTTATTTCTCCATCATGCAATCCTTTTATATATTTAACTTCCCTTGGGTCTCTTTCTTCAATAGGTATTTCTTTTACCCCATCGGTAATTTCCCAGTCAAAAGCTGAATAAGTCAAGGCAACGTAAAAAGGCACGTTATTATCTTTTGCTGCCACTGCTTTTAAATATGTACCAATTTTATTGGCAACATCCCCCGTATATGTCGTGCGATCGCTACCGGTAATGACAATGTCCACTAAACCATGTTGCATCAAATGTCCTCCAGCGTTATCAGGGATGATAGTATGATTAACTCCTTGTTGCCCTAACTCCCATGCCGTAAGAGTTGAGCCTTGATTTCGAGGACGAGTTTCATCTACCCATACATGAACTTTAATACCTTTTCCATGGGCTTCGTAAATAGGAGAAGTAGCAGTGCCATTATCCACGCAACCTAACCAACCAGCGTTACAATGAGTCAGAATATTCACCGTTTCTCCTTGTTTCCGTTGACTAATTTCTTCAATCAATTTAACCCCATGTTTACCAATATTTTGACAAAAATCTACATCTTCTTCCGCAATAATATGGGCAATTTTGGCACTATTTTCCACTATAGAATTTATATCATCCTTTAAAGTGGTAATTTTTGCAAGTTGGCGATTAATAGCCCATTCTAAATTTACCGCCGTTGGACGGGTGGCTTTTAATTTTTTTCCTGCTAACTGTAAAAATTCTTGAATATTACTTACTTGATTTTTTTTTCCTTCTAAACTGGCGATGTACATCCCATAACCTGCACAAGCTCCGATGACACCTGCACCACGAATGTGCATTTCTTTAATGGCAGTGCAAACTTCCTCTAAAGTTGTTAAATCTTCAATAATAAATTTATGAGGTAGGTGACGTTGATCGATAACTTGAATTATACTATTATTATCAGGATGTAACCAAATTGTGCGATAAGGTTTTCCGTTAACTATCATCTCAATTTACTAAATAAAACAGCATTTTCTAGTTTAATCAATTATTATTTTTCTCGCAAAGACGCAAAGTTTGTTTTTCCTAATTATCTCAATAAATCTATTTTTCGAGATATTCTATAACAAAAATTAATTATGAAAATTAACCGTCAAAACATTACTAAATATCTTGATCGAACTGATTTTGAATCTCTTTTTATCGAAGAATTAGGGTGGGATTACCCCGAAGATGATAGCGAAAAATATATCACTGTTGATGAGCAAATATTCAGCCTAACACCCATTGCCGATAAACGAGGTTTTAATGTCTTTCTTTGCTTATTAGAAAATCAATCAATTCCCCTTTCGGCTACTCTTAAAAAAATTGATAAAGAAATTAGTAAATATTCCTATGAACACTTCATTATTTATGCTTTTCAACTAGACAAAAATCAAAAATGGCAATGGGTAAAAAAGAAACTAATCAACCTTTAGCAAATCGCACAGTTGAATATTCTACCCATAAAAAAGAGGCTTTATTACAGATCTTAGATACTATTTATATTGACTTAGATGAAGAAGAAAAACTGAATTTAACCGAAGTAAGATCGCGCACTCGACAAGCCTTTGATGTTGATAAAGTTACCAAGAAATTTTATGATAAATTTAAGAAAGAACATAGTCAATTCTTAAGTTTTATTGAAGGGATAACCGTTGATTTTGATAAAGAATGGTACGCATATTTAATGCTTAATCGCTTAATGTTTGTCTATTTTATCCAGAAAAAAGGCTTTCTTAATAATGATCTAAATTATCTTAAAAATAAACTAAATGAAATAAAAAAAGTCCCCTTTTCTAAGGAGGAAACAGGGGTATCTGAGCTTAATTTTTATTCTTTCTATCGCTACTTTTTATTAAGATTATTTCACGATGGTTTAGGTAGTCAAAATCGCACCTCAGAATTAGATCAATTATTAGGTAAAGTACCCTATTTAAACGGTGGATTATTTGAAATTCATCCCCTGGAAAATAAGTATCCTAAAATTTACATTAAAGACGAAGCTTTCGAGAAAATATTTACTTTCTTTGATCAGTATAACTGGTATTTGGATGACAGACCCTTAAAATCTGATAACGAAATTAACCCCGATGTTTTAGGTTACATCTTCGAGAAATATATCAACCAGAAGCAAATGGGAGCATATTATACCAAAGAAGACATCACCGAATATATTAGCAAAAACTGCATTATTCCCTATTTATTCGATAGCGTAAAACAAGAATTATTAAGTTATTACCCCTCTGATGAAATTGATCAATATTTAGGCTTTTATTTATTATCAGACAATTTCGAGCGATATATTTATGATGCAGTGAAAAAAGGTGTAAATTTTGCCTTACCTGATGATATTGCTAAAGGAATAAATGATGTTGCTCAGAGAGAAAATTGGAATCAAACTGCCGATGACAATTATGCTTTACCCACAGAAATTTGGCGAGAATTTATTGCTAGAAGAAAGCGTTATTTTGAAATTAAGGAAAAATTAATTAATGGTGAAATTACCTCTATTAATGATTTAATTACCTACAATCTTAATATTAGACAATTTGCCCAAGATGCCATTTCTGCTATTAATTCGCCTTTAACTCTCAAGATTTTCTCTGAAAAATTAGCCACTATGTCTATTTTAGATCCGACTTGTGGCAGTGGTGCATTTTTATTTTCCGCTTTAAACATTCTTTATCCTCTTTATGATGCTTGTTTAGAAAGAATGCAGACTTTTATTGACGAAGAAAAGTCCTTAAAATTAGATGCTAAAGAGAAGAAATATATTAAAGAATTTCAAGGTATTTTAGCTAACGTTAGAAGTCACATTAATAATAAATATTTTATCCTCAAAAATATCATCCTCAATAACCTTTATGGTGTGGATATTATGGAGGAGGCAACGGAAGTTTGTAAACTGCGATTATTCCTTAAATTAGCTTCTCAAATTACCCCTAATCCTAACGCTCAAAATTATGGGATTGAGCCATTACCTGATATTGATTTTAACATTCGTAGTGGCAATAGTTTAGTCGGTTTCGCTAACTATGAAGAAGTGGAAAAAGCAGTTAAGGGCGATCGACAAGGTAAACTAGACTTATATGATGATATGGGAGTGATAAACGCTAAAGCTAAAGCAGTAAGCGAGGTTTATCAAACCTTTAGAAGTATTCAAACTCAAACTGATGGGGCTAATTTTACCGAAATAAAAGCAAAGTTAAAGGAAAATTTAGCTAGTTTAAATGAGGAATTAAATAATTATTTAGCTAAAGAATATGGTGTTGATATTAAGAAGAAAAAAGACTATGAAAAATGGTTAACTTCTCATCAACCTTTTCATTGGTTTACGGAGTTTTATTCCATTATTAATAACGGCGGTTTTGATGTCATTATCGGCAATCCTCCCTATGTGGAATATAGCAAGGTAAAAAAAGATTATGAAATTAAAGGTTATGAAACTGAAAAATGTGGAAATTTATATGCTTTTATAATGCAAAAAACACTAGACATTACTTGTTTAAATGGAAGATTTGGCATGATTATTCCAGTCTCTTTAGGGGCTTCTCAAAGAATGGATATATTGAGAAAAACTTTAGAAAATAACGCAAAAAATATTTATTATTCAAGTTTTGGTGATCGTCCAAGTTGCTTATTTTTAGGTGTTCATCAAATTTTATCTATATGTTTAATTGAAAAATCGAATAAATCAAATCAATTAAATTTTTATTCGGCAGGTTTTAAACATTGGACAAGTGATGAAAGAAATAATTTATTTGATACACAAAGTTATATATTTATTGAAAATCAACAAATAAAACCAAATATATGGGGAAAATTCAATAATTATTTAGAGTTAAGTATTTTAGATAAAATAGTAAACGAAAATAAAACTTTAGGTTCTTATTTTTCTAGCTCAAAAAACTATATTTTAGCCATAAGTGGTGGTACTGGAGGCTATTGGTTAAGATGTTTTGATCAAAGTCAAATGTCGAATGAATACAAAGAAAAATTTGTCTCCAATAAAGAACATCAGTTAGTTTTTTCTGGTATTATTAACTCTACTATTTTTTATTGGTTATGGCGTAAATATTCCGATTGTCGTCATTTAACTTTATTTGATTTGAATAACTTTTTTTTCAATTTTAAAAAATGTTTAGTTGTTGATAAATTGGCAACTATATCAAATTCCTATTTAGATGGATTAAAAGCAACTAAAGAAATAAGAGAAGGTAAAATGACTTATGAACAATATCGTTCTAGTAAAGTTAAAAATTTAATAGATGAAATAGATAAAGTATTAGCCAAACATTATGGCTTTAGTGAGGAGGAATTAGACTTTATCATTAACTATGATATTAAGTATCGCATGGGCAAAGAATTAGACTCAGATTAAAATAAATAATAAACTTATAAGTAAAATTAAAGAAAAAATATGAATACTAAAAATTATCCATTTGCCCAAGAATTAATTACTGATATAGATGGTAATATCCGTAAAGTAATTTTAGACTTTAATGACTATCAACACTTATTAGAAATGTTAGAAGATGAAGGTTTATATCAAGCCATGTTAGCAACTAAAGATGAAAAACCATTAAGTTTAGAATCAGCATTAGCAGAATTAGAAAAAGAATGAAAACTGAATATTTGCCTAGTTTTATTAAAGACTTAAAAAAGCTAAAAAGTAATCCTATTTACCAAAAAATAAAAACCTTAGTAATGACAGAAATCCCCAACTATGAAAATCTTACAACTATAGATAATATTAAGAAAATTAAAGGCGATGATAATGCCTATCGTATTAGAGTAGGTGATTATAGAATAGGCTTTTTTTAGAAAGTATTAGCCCAACATTATGGTTTTAGTGAGGAGGAATTAGACTTTATTATTAACTATGATATTAATTATCGCATGGGCAGAGAATTAGACTCAGACTAGAATTAAAAAGGAGGAAATTATGTTACAAACCATAGAAGCTATCATCGATGAAAATGGTAAAATTCACTTACTAGAAACCGTTAAACTTTCTAGTTCAAGACGTGCCATTGTCACTATACTTGAAGAAAAACCCCTCAACGAGATTTCAGACACTGCTTTACTTAGTGAATCAGCTTTAGCTAAAGATTGGTTAAACCCAGAGGAGGATGAGGCATGGTCACACCTACAGTTGGATCAGTAATACTTATTCCTTTTCCTTTTTCGGATTTGTCACAATTAAAGTTACGTCCTGGTATTGTTTTGGCAAACGCTGGTTATGGTGATTGGATATTATGCCAATTGAGGAAGATTCTAATATTGGAAAACTTGATTTTTTGATTGAAGAAGCATTATTAGAAAAAAGCAAAAATCAATTACAGGAGTGTCAACAAATATCTATTTAAAGGACGAGGGAAGTTATTTATAAGTGATCATCTACTTTTGTATTACATATCTAATACCATGTTTTTTTCCGTGATTATCTCCTTGATAACGGGGAATTAAATGAATATGAGTATGTTTAACTTTTTGCCCTCCAGCTTGATTAATATTAAAACCGATATTAAAACCATCTGGTTTATATTTTTTAGTAATAATTTTTTGTACCTCGTTTACCATTTGCCAACAGTGACTCTGAAGAAAAAAGGATAAATTAAAATAATTTTCTTCGTGAATTTTGGGAATAATTAAACTATGACCTTGACTGGGGGGATAACCTGCTAAAATACTATAAGCTAAACTAGATTCTGTTAATAAAGTTAATTTTTGATAAGGATTACAGAAGATACAGCGATTAGTATTATTTTTTTGTTGATTATAATGTTTATACTCATAAATTTCGCAAAATTCATCTAAGTAAATAGATTTAAAAGGTAATGTTACTAAGCATTGATAAGTTAATTTTTTATGAATATAATGTTTTCTAAATCCTTCACTTTTTAAATCTCTTCTTACGGCAAAATAAGCCTTTCCTGTTGGTTTTAATAGTTGGGATATTGCCATAATTACTGATTCTTGTGACTCGCTAAAAAGTACATTCAGAACATAAAAACAGCAAATAGTATCAAATTTTTGTTGAGGATATGTGCAAAAATAATAAGGGTCATATCCTTCTATTTTATAACCTTGAGATTGCAAAATTTCGACATCTTTACCATAACCACAACCAAAATCAAGAATATCGCCTTTTAAGAGTTTATTTTTCAGTAAATATCTTGCAGGAAAGGATAACTTTTCTCTTTCAATGGCGGTTAAATGAGTATATTTATTTTTTGGTTGT